>NZ_JBEYVC010000139.1:0-27722 GCF_040643855.1 Streptomyces sp. NPDC047072
GGGCCCCGCGGGGCCCGCGGCGGTCCCGGACGACGGCGCGGGGCGAGCCGTCCACCTTCGATGTCGGCGACGCCGGACCAGCGCCGCCCCGGCTGCGCTGCCCAGGGCGTATCTTCACCAGGTGAAGGTCCGGGACCGGGTAGAACGGCTCCGGGCCTTCACGCCGCTGCGGGCACGGGACGCTGGATGCACCCCTCGACGGTCTCGGCGCACCCCACCGCGTCCGCCCCCGCCGCCCGGGCGCAAGGTCGACGCGCTCCCCGGCGAATCGGCGCCGGCCGCACGGCTCGGCCTCTTGCGGCCCACCGTGCGCAAGGCACAGTCCCAACTCGAAGCCGCCCCGCCACCCGAAGGCGACCCCCACCAGCGCTGGGCACTCATGTCCGATTCGGGGACACGTCGTCCACCGCGAGAACTCACTCCTCCGGCTCCTCTTGCGCGTCACCGATAGCGATGCGCAGGCCGTGGATGCCCTTCAGTACCCCGATGACGGATGCCTCCGCCCGGCCAAGGGCTTGCCGCACGCCTTCCGCATCACCGTGCTGGAAGCGAAGGTGGGCGCCGAACGTGTCCGCCGCGGCCACCACGGCCATGAAGGATGCCATCCGGCCGGGAGGTGCCTCGTCCTCTTGCCCCATGAGCTGCAGCGCGGTGCGCTCCAACCGGTTGGACAGCACGTTGGCCGTCAGATCGGAGTCGGGCCCTACCTCCTCTGTCCAGCCGATTACCGTTTCAGCGACGTCCTCCATCTGCTCGTTCTCCAACCGGGTCGAAGCGGTGAGCTCCAACTCCGTCTTGGCCAGCAGAACACCGAGCAGCCGCAGATTGTCTGCCTCTTGCGGGCCCTCGGGTCGCACTTCCGGATCGAAGAGCGGCTCGGCCCCCAAGGCCACAAGGGCCCGATAGATCTGCTCCGTGCTAACCGGGTGCTCGCTACTGATGCTCATATCTTCAGCTTCACCGCGCGGCGATGCTGTCGGGCCTTGGACCACGCCGCATTGTGGAGGGTTCCACCCCTCTGCGTTATGGCAGGTGACTGCGGCTGCGAGGATGACGTGGACGGCGGCCTCGGCGACCTGGCCAGACAGGGCAGCCCTCTGTGCGAGTAGGTTGGCGGCGGACGTCACATCTGAAGCCATGGCTTCAGGAACCGGCAGCCAGCGTAGTGGTGCCCGAGGCCACGGCCGGTCCTGATCCGATGCCACAGGGATGATGCAGAAGGCCGTCGCGGTGCCGCCTCAACTGCTATGCCGTGGGCGGTAGCGGAGGCCCTGACGACCTGGGAGCTGTGATCAGTGGCAGGGGTGGCAGGAGTCGAACCTGCGGCATCCGGCTTTGGAGGCCGGCGCTCTGCCCTCTGAGCTACACCCCTTCAACGGTAGTCAGCTTGGCAGGCCCGGCACGTGAGCTCCACAGGATTTCGAGGAGGCGACCTCGTGGCGCTGGGGGAGGAGGGTTGCGCCCTCGCCGACCGTGGCAGGATCGACCACGGTCGGCGGATCTTGTGCACCAGTCCGGTGCAGCGCCCGGTGCTCGGCGTGTCAGAGGCTGCGCAGGACGGTGACGACCTTGCCGAGGATGGTGGCGTCGTTGCCGTGTATGGGTTCGTAGTTCTTGTTGTCTGGCATCAGCCAGGTGTCGGTGCCATCGTGCTTGAGGCGCTTCACCGTGGCCTCGCCGTCGAGCATGGCGGCGACGATGGCACCTTGTTCTGCGGTCGGTTGCGCCCGTACGACGACTAGGTCGCCGTCGAGGATGCTGCCGTCGCCGGCCATGGAGTCCCCGACCACGGTGAGGACGAAGAGGTCGCCCGATCCGACGAGTCGCCGAGGCAGGGTGAGGATGTCGTCCACCTGCTGTTCGGCGGTGATCGGGATACCGGCGGCTATCCGGCCCAGGAGCGGGGCTTCGACCACCGCGGCCGCTTTCTCGGCCTCCTGGGCAGCGCCCTCGATGTCCCCGTCACTCGGATCGGGCTCGGCGTCCTGGACCAGTGCGTAGGCGCGCGGCCGGTGCGGGTCGCGCCGAAGGAACCCCTTCTTCTCCAGGGCGAGAAGCTGGTGGGCAACCGACGAGGTGCTCGATAGGTTCACCGCCTGCCCGATCTCACGCATCGACGGCGGGTAGCCGCGTTGGCTGACAGAGTCGGTGATGCAGGCGAGCACTTTCCGCTGTCGCACGGTGAGTCCGTCGGCGCCGGGTCGGATGCCGGGCGGGCGCCCGACGTGCCGGTAGGTGTTGGTGATGACCTCCATGCGGCCCCCTCGTTCACGATCTATCGGCATACCGTATCCCGACCCACCCGAATACGCACTGATATTCGATCTTTGCGGTTGACCTTGAAGAACACCGGTTCCACCACAATTGCCCCCTGGTCATCCAGCACGTGCTGGCGCTGGGGTTCACCCGCTCCAGGGGACTCGGGCGAGGACGAGTCCGCGGACGTCGGCGGCACCGGACGCTCGGAGCCGTCGCGCGACGTGCTGAAGCTGGGATCCGCTGGTGAGTACGTCATCGACGAGGAGGATGGTGGCGTCCCTGATGTCGCTGGTGTCCCCGGTCCACGTCAGGGCGGCAGCGTGCTCGGCGGCGGCAGTCCGCTTGTCGTCGAGGTTCTTGTTGGCGGAGCGGGGGGTCTCGGTCGTTTTGACCAGGCGGTGCGCGCCGGGTGGACTGAGTGGGAGTACGTGCGTGACGTCCTCGGTGTAAGCGGCGTCCATGATCGCCTCGATGTGCTGGATCGGCTGGCGCGTGGGGTGAGTCGGGTTGCCGACGACGTAGTCGACGCCCCGCATCCGCTCGGGATGGCTCTCCATCCAACCGACGAGGAGCCGTCCGAAGATCATCGCCCAGCCGCGGCGGCCCTCGTACTTCAGCTTGTGGATCTTGTCCTTGAGGGCTCCGGAGTACACGGCCACCGCGTCCACGCGCGAGAACCCCCGCTGTTGCAGCGGCAGCGTGCACAGCCTGTTGCCGCACTGCCCGCCCGGGGCGACGGCCTGGGAGCAGACTGGGCAGTGGGGGTCGACGACCGGTTGGAGGGTGCGTCCGGCGCAGTCGGAGCACAGGCGCGCGGTGCCGGTGAGGACGTAGGCGCACACCGGGCAGTCGGGGAAGCCTGCCGGCTCGGGGAGGCCTGCGGTCACAGGCCGGCCAGGGCGAGCTGCTGGCGCTGCTGGCCGGCGCGCTGGATGTCCGCGGCCTGGCCGAGGCGGTCGGTGATGTCGTTGGAGGCGGTGACCAGGATCGCCCGGCCCTCGTCCAGCATCTTTTTCGCCCAGGGCTGGGTGTCGGCGAGGGAGCGGATCAGGAAGACGTGCTTGCCGTGCTCGGCGGCCAGGCGGGCCTGCATCTTGGCGCCGGACGTGCTGGAGGCTTCGATGACGACGCTGCCCAGGGTGGTGCCGGAGGTGACGACGTTGCGGCGCGGGAAGGTGTGCCTGGCGGGTGGCTGGGTGGGCCAGAACTGGCTCAGCAGCGCGCCGCCTGCGGCGAGGATGGCCTTGGCGAGCGGCCTGTTCTCCGCCGGGTAGACGGGGGCGGCGATGCCGGTGCCCATGACGGCGAACGTCCGCCCCCCGGCCGTGAGGGTGGCCTGGTGGGCGGCGGCGTCGACGCCCTTCGCGAGGCCGCTGGCGATCACGACGTCGTGTTCAACGAGCTCACGGGCCATCCGGGCGGCCCGGCGCAGTCCGTCCTCGGATGCCTGGCGGGTGCCGACGACGGCGATGGAGCGGGCGTCGCGTTCGTCCAGCTCGCCGCGGTAGAAGAGGAACGGCGGCAAGTTGCCGATCACGCGCAGATTCGCCGGGTAGTCCTCGTCGAGGACCGTGACCAAGCGCGCGCCGGCTTTGCTGGCCGCGGCCAGCTCCTCGTCGACGCGGCCCCGGGCGTCGACCAGGCCGGTAGTCAGGGCCTGCTGCAGCAGGGGGCGGTTCTTGGTCGCGGCACGCGAGTCCTCGCGCAGCTGCCCGTCCATGAGCGCGGCCAGACCCTCGGGGCTCTGGGCGCTGCGGGCGAGCAGGCTCCAGTCGAGGGTGGTCTCGCCGGTGCGCAGCGCGCACAGAGTCAGCAGGTCGTGCTGGTCAGCGGAGATATCGAGGTCCATCAGGGTGTCCTTCTACTCGTGGCCCCGGGATGTTCGAAGGATGACGCGAGGTGCTCGGGCCACTTCCCATCATTGCGCACACAGACCGTCGGCGGGCGGGAAGGGGGTGGTCAGGGTCGTTCGTCAGGCGCAGCGCCGCTTTTCCATGCGGGCGAGGGTTTCGGCGAGCTGGGTGGCTCCGCCGGGCGGCGGGACCGGTTCCCAGATGATCCCAACCACCTGGCAGATGGTGCTGACCAGGTCCTCGGCTTCGCTGGTGTGGTACCAGTGCTCGACTTGTCCGGGCAGTGCGATCCACCACAACGCGGTGGTCGTCGTCTTCCCGGCCGGGATGAGGTATTCGCCGCGCCAGACGAGGGGGTACACCTGCTGCTGCTGGATGTGCGTGAGCATGTCTGCGAGGTGCCGCTGCCGTGCGGTCTTGTAGTCGGTCATGGCCGTGCGCCTGCCGGCTGGCGGCCGGAGCCGGGCCTCCCGGGCGTTCGCGGGGACTGGATCAGGGGCCTGTTCTGCCGTGGCCTGATGCTCCGCGGCAGCGATGAAGTGATTCATGGCCGCCGTGAGGGAGTCCGCGGGGCCCTGGCCTGCTCCTGCGGCGCGGGTGGTCTTCACGAAGTCCGCCGCCGTGAGGTCGTTGACGTCGAAGGGGTCGATCGCGGTCCCAGGGTGGAGTTCATAGCTGGTGTGGCGGGATCCGTACTTCCCGACCGTCAGAACGATCACCTGGGCTGCACCGGCACTGAGCAGGAGGGTGCGGGCCCATTCGATGGACGTTCCCTCGGTCGTGAAGTCGTCGAAGACCACCACGGTCTTGCCTGTGAGGTTGCCCTGGTGCTTGGGGTTGATGCGGACGGTGCGGGTCTGGGCAGCGATCGTGATGTCTGCCGTGGTTGCCTCGCCCCTGTTTCGCTTGACCCGCTCGATGCTGGTATCCGGCGCCGTGATGACGCGCTCGAGGAGGTCGTCCTTGTAGTAGGAGCCGACCATGACCTTGGCCTTCTCCAGGAAGCCGGCGAGCTGGGCGCTCACCTTGCCGACGTTGCTGCTGGGGTAGACGCAGAAGAGGCTGCGGCCGGGCAGTGTTCCGTCGAGGTAGGCGGAGGAGAGCAGGCGGAGCATCAGGATGTCGCGGGCGTCGTGGTTGCCGATGGTGATGGTCCGGCCCCGGGTGAAGACGTCCTGGAGTTCGAAGGTCTGGTTGGCGGCGCGGGGGAATCGGACGTTGGGGGGCAACAAGGAGCGGATCTGGAAGTCGCGATCTGTGCTGTCGTGGGCAAAGGTCCAGGCGGGTTCGGGCAGGAAGAAGTGCTCCAGGAACTCGGCGACGCCCTCGGGATCGGTGGCGGACAGCGTGTTCATGCTTTTCGCGTCCCTGACCTGGCTGGCCCAGTTCGCGTGGATGTAGACGACGCCGGCATTGATTCCGGTAAGCCAATCCCACTTGGTGGTGCCGACGAGCAGGAGCTGGTTCATGCGCAGCTTGAGTCGCTGGGCCACCTCCTGTAGCCAGACGCCGCTGCCGCGCTTCTTCTTGTCCGGGATGTCGTCGAGTGACAGGTGCAGGGCGGGAGCGGGCAGGCCGGCTGCACTCATGGCGGCGTCGGCCTCCATGGGGTCGGTGGTCAGGAGAACGAAGGCCACGTCCCGCTCAGCCAACCACGCGAGGAGGTCGGGGATGCCGGCGTGCGCCAGTCCGGGGGCCCGCAGGACCGCTTTGTAGTCGAACGCGACCGCGCGCACCGTGTTCTTCTCGTCCATCGCCGCCCCCGCTGCTGTGCCGTGATCATGAAGTGACCTTCTTGCCATGATCTCAGCCGTTCTGGCTACGCACCTCTGTTTCCACCTCGTCTCCCTCTCCCGAGGCAGGCGGGGGCTGTCGGAGGAACAGCTGGAGGCGAACACCGGGCGTTCTGGGCTGCGGACACAGCCGACCGGTCTGGGGCGGCGTTCGTGGCGTGCCCAGGCTCTTTGGCCGGGGTTGCCTCGGTGCGTGGCTGGGGGATCGGCGAGCGCGGCGACGGCGCGGTCAGCTGCGCCTAGACCACCACGGTCAACGGCCGTTCTGTCGGCGTGACGTTGGAGTATGTCTGGGCCCAGCTGTCCGCACGGCCGTGTCAGATCAACGCCGGCATCGGCCGTACCCGCTGCGGTCCGGTCCGGCCAGCGTGATCCTCAGCGCGCTGCGCAAGACGCTCGGCATCAGCAATGGCACCGAGGTGCTCTCCGTCAACAACGACGGCGTGTGGCTCGTAATCCCGTTGCAGTTCTCTGCGGGCCGCCCCAGCGTGGCCCTGCCCGACCTCGATCCTGATCGACAGCGGCAGTTCACCGCTGCCCGCACCATGCTCGACTCCGCCTACTGGAAGACCCTTCAAGGAGAGACCGCGTGCTGAGGGCCACCCGCATCCACGCCGACAAGGCGACCGTCACGGTCGTCAGCGACACCAAGGACATCGCCGACTGGGCCCTGCGCTATTTCGGCGGTTGGTGGAACGCCACCGCCATGGATGCCCCGGCCGCGTCCAGCGGCAGTATCGCCGCAGGCGGCGCCCTTCTCCTGGCCGACGTCGACAGCAAGCGCTTCGCGGACATCGAGACCCTGGTCGGCGATTACGACCACGACGAAGTCGAGTACGCGAACGCCCGCACCCTGGTCGCCCGGGACGAGGGCGGCGCGATCTACGCCATCCAGCCCGCCGAACGCCTCGCCTACCACTACGACCCGGCCGCCAGCCGGCTCGTCATCGCCGGCGACCGAGCGGAGCCGGTCGCGGTCGCCGCCTCGCGCCTCGCCCGTGAACTCATCCGCGGCCAGCTGCTGCACGCCGGGTTCCACATCCTGCACGCGTCCTGTGCCGTCCGCGACGGCCGCGCGCTCCTCGCCTTCGGTCCCAAAGGCGCCGGCAAGACCACCTCGGCCCTCCTGCTCGCCCGCGAAGGGTACGAACTCCTCGCCAATGACCGGGTGTTCGTCCGCCCCGAGGACGAGGGCCTGCGGATCCTGCCCTGGCCGTCGGCCGCCGCGATCGGCTTCGGCCTGCTGGAGTCCGCTGGCCTGTACGCGCCGCTACGCGCCCGCGTCCTGGCCGGCGAGCAGATGCATCCCACTCAGGACCAGCGCGTCACCGACGCCCTGCACGCCGGCAACACGAAGCCGATCTGGAATGCCAAGGGCAAAGAGCTCAAGCCTCAGTTCTTCCCCGACCAGCTCTCCTCCCTGCTGCGCATGACACTCGCCACCCAGGCCCACGCCGCAGCCGTCCTCTTCCCCCAGGTCGATAAGAACGCCGAACCCCACGTGGTCGACACGCCCCGCGCCCTGGGCGAGGAGGACTTCTTCACTGGCAAGACCGAGGACCGCTACCCCGACATCTTCCACCTCGCCCCCACGAAGGCCGCCCCGGTCACCCGCCTCGCCGACCGACTCACGCAGCTTCCGTGCCGCGCCCTGGTCTTCAATCACGACAGCCGTACGTCCGCCGAGCTCCTGGCCAAGACCGCCACGGAGCTCCTCGCCGCGTAGAAGCGCCGCGGAACTGGCCGGACTTCGCCCCCGCAGAGACCGGCTCGTCCACCATGGAACGCAAACCGAAGGGAACGGCCCGTGACCATCGCACCCGAAGCCCCGACAACCCCCCTTGTCCCCAGCTTCCTTGAGCTGGAGATCACCCGCCGCTGTCAGCTCACGTGCGCGTCGCACTGCTACGCCAATGCGGGCCCGACGCAGGGACACGGCGTCATGACCGGCAAGGACTGGAAGCGGGTCATCAGCGAGGCCGCAGCACTTGGCGTCAGGAAGATCCAGCTGATCGGCGGCGAACCCACGCTTCACCCCGACTTCGCCGAACTTGTGGAACACGCCCTCGCAGAAGGGCTCGGGGTCCACGTCTACTCCAACTTGTACCGCGTCCGCGCGGAGCACTGGGCGCTTTTCGCCCGCCCCGGCATCACCCTGTCGACGTCCTACTACGCCGACACCGACGAGGGACACGACCAGGTGACCGGCCGCACGGGCTCCCACGCCGCGACCCGCGCGAACCTCATCGAGGCACACCGCCGGGGCATCCCCGTGCGGGTGGGAATCGTCGACGTCCTTAACGGGCAGCGCGTCGAGGAGGCCCACGCGGAACTACAAGAGCTCGGGATCACGCAGGTGCACATCGACCGAGTCCGAGGCGTCGGCAACGCAGCCAAGGACGCTGGCCTGCCGTCCAGGTCCGAGTTGTGCGGCCGGTGCGCCACCGGCATCGCCGCGATCCTGTCGGACGGGACCGTCGCCCCCTGCGTCCTCGGCCGTTTCCTCCCGGCCGGGCAGATCAAGGACACGCCGCTGGAGCAGATCTTCAGCTCGCCGCAGTGGCAGCAGGTCGCCGCGAGCATCCCGGGCGGCCGCCACGACCCGTGCGGTCCCGACTGCGGTCCCAACGACGACAGCAGCGGGGGCGGAGGGACGTGTTCCCCCGCCGACGACAGCGTCAGCCCGAGCGCGGTCTGAAGGGCAGGACACTCTTGATGGACTGGGAATCAGCAGCGCATCGGCTGGCCGCCGGCACCGTGATCCGGCCCGAATCACGCTGGTATCAGCCGCTGGCCACCACACCGCGGCACCTGTTCGTGCCGCGGTGGTGGTCCAGGGCCACCCGCGGCGGCGGAGAGGAGGTGTGGGAGCTGCGCGACGGCGCGAGCGACACCGAGGCATGGCTGCGCGACGTGTACGCCGACACCACGCTCGTCACCCGCGTCGGCACCCTTCACGCCGACCACGCCGAGGTGGGCCAGACACCTGCCCGGGGGCGAGTGGGCCGCTCCACCTCGTCCTCCACGCTGCCTGCCCTGATGCTGATGATGTACCGGGCCGCGTGGATCACTGACACCTCCCGCCTACTGGTGACTTGCGGCAGCGGTTACGGCACCGCTCTGGCCTGCGCCCGTCTCCGCGAGGAGCAGGTCACGAGCGTGGACATCGATCCGTACCTCGTGCAGGCGGCCCGGAAGCGGCTGGCCGAGGCCGGCCACCATCCGCGCGTCGAGGTCTGTGATCTGACCGGAGACCTGCCCGAAGGCACCTACGACCGGATCATCTCCACCGTTTCCGTGCCCGCCGTGCCCACCTCGTGGCTGCGGGCGCTCGCCCCCGGCGGACGGCTGGTGACCACCATCGCCGACACCGGGCTGGTCATCGTCGCGGACAAAGCTTCCGACGGCGGCGCCGTCGGGCACGTCGCGCCGGAGGCGGCCGGGTTCATGTCCGCGCGGCACAGCGAGGACTACGACGACACCTTCCCGGAGAACCCACCGCTGTGGCAGACCGCTCAACATGCCGAGGGCGAGAGCATCACCACCAGCCGCTACCCGCTGATATACGTGCCGGACACCTGGGACATACGCTCCACCATCGAACTCCTCGTGCCCGGCATCGACCACCGCCAGCACACGGCGGACGACGGCACGCGCACCGTCTACATGCTCCACGCAGACGGCTCATGGGTCCGCGCCTCGGCTGCCGGACGCAGGGACTTGCCGACCGTGCACCAGGGCGGGCCGCGGAGACTGTGGGACGAACTGGACCGCGTCCGCACGTGGCTCGTCGTGGACGGCGACCTCCCCATCCGCGGCGCCACGGTGACCATCGCCCCCAACGGCTCAGCCACATTCTCCCGGAAGGGCTGGTCGGTCACCCGGTAATCGGGATCGGGACTGACGGGACGCAGAAGCACAGCTGGAATGGGTCGGAGCCTTGCGCTCAGCGGGACGCGTAGCTTCCGTTCCCCGGAACTCGATCCGCCGTACCTGTGAAGCCCTGGCCTGACCCGCGGCGGGCAGGCGAGGCCATCTGGCGGCAACAGGCCGTCGGCGTGCGGCTCTTCACCTCGACAAGTGGCGGGCAGGGCTGTGTGACAATGGCGTCCGCATGGGCTGAGGGGGCGTTGTGGCTCGCGTCGTTTGCGTGCACGGTGTGGGAAAGCAGCTGCTGCGGGAACGCACGCTGCTGCGGGACTGGTGGCCGGCGTTGCTGGACGGCCTGACCGCGGCGGGTGGCGACGAGGCGGTCGCCGGCGACGGCGCAATGGCGTTCTACGGCGACCTGTTCCGCCCGCCCGGCGAATCCCTGGCAGTCGGTGACCCCCTCCTCGGCCCCCAGGACGTCGAGCCCGGGTGGGAGCAGGAGCAGCTCCTCGCGTGGTGGCGCGCGGCCGCCGAGGCCGATCCCGCGGTGGCGCCACCCGGCGCCGACACGCTGGCGCGCGTGCCGGGGTCGGTGCAGGCGGCCCTGCGCCAGCTGTCGCGCTCGAAGTTCTTCGCCGGGATCGCCACGCGTGCACTGATCTTCGACCTCAAGCAGGTGCACCGCTACCTGACCGACCCCGAGCTGCGGGTGGCGGCCCGGTCCCGGCTGACGGAGCTGATCGGGCCGGACACCCGGGTGGTGGTCGCGCACTCGCTGGGCACGGTCGTGGCGTACGAGGCGTTGTGCGCGCGGCCGCACGGCGTGCGGGCGCTGGTGACGCTCGGGTCACCGCTCGGGATCCGGAACCTGATCTTCGAACGGCTCGAACCCGCACCCGCCGACGGGCTGGGGGCCTGGCCGGGCCCGGACGACCTGGTGTGGACGAATGTCGTGGACCGCGGCGACGTAGTCGCGCTGGAGAAGGACCTCCGCGGCCGGTTCGGCGACCGGGTGCGCAACGTCGTGGTGCACAACGGCTCCCACGCGCACGACGCCGCCGCGTACCTGACCGACCCGCTCACCGGCGCCGCCATCGCCGGGGGTCTCGGTGGACCGTGACGACCCGGTCCGGCGGTTTCTGATCGCGACCGCGGTGGCGCACTACGCGAAGGCGCCGCAGTGGGACCGGCCCGGCCTCGTGCACGCGCGGGCGCGGATCGTCGAGCTGTTCACCGGCACCCTCGGCTACACCCACGTCGACGGCCTCGGCCTCGACCCGACCCGCGAGCAGCTCACCAGTCGGCTCCGCGCCTTCTGCCGCGCCCCCGACCGGCGGCCGGACGACGTGCTTACGGTGTACGTTGCGGCGCACGGCGAGGTGATCGAGGGCAGCGAGGACCACGTCCTGCTCACCGCGGACACCGACCCGGACGACGTCGCCGACGCCCTGCCCACGGTTGAGTTGGCCCGGCGAATGCTGCTCGACACCCCCGTGCGGCGGCTGCTGCTGATGCTCGACACCTGCTACTCCGGCCAGGGCGGCAACGAGCTGACGGCCGCAGCGCTCACCAGGATGACCCGGCACTGGACGGGCGAGGCCGGCACAGGGCTCGTGGTCATCACCTCCGCCCAGCCCGTGGAGCAGGCGAGTGTCGGCACGTTCCCCCAACTTCTGGGTGACGCCGTCGTGGACGTCTCGACCGCGGGCCACGCGCCGCCCACCCTGCCGCTGGACACGGTAGTCAAGGCGATGAACGCCAACCCGGCCCGGCCGCGCTTCCAGACGATCGGCTCTGCGATGGCCGGGCTCACCGGCGAGGTGCCGCCGTTCCTGCCCAACCCGCGCCGCGGCACCCGCCCGTCGGGCGTGGACCTCGCGATCCAGCAGGCCGTCGAGTGGGACACGGAGGCGCGGCGACGGGACGGCGAGTTCCGTGCCAACTGGCTGGTCCGGGCCAAGGGCGGACAGGGGTGGTGGTTTGCCGGGCGGGTGGCTGCCCTGCGCGACATCACCCGCTGGCTCGCCGAGCCCGACCCGGCGCGACCCCTCCTCGCGGTGACCGCCGCGCCCGGGTCGGGAAAAACCGCGGTCCTCGGCCTCGTGTCGACGCTGACCGACCCGGACCGGCGGCCCATGGTGCCCGTCGACGCGATTGGTCTGCCGCCGGATGCCGTCCCCGCGGTCGGAGCGGTCGACGTCGCTGTGTACGCGCAGAACCTGACTACCGATCAGGTACTGCGGGGGATCGCCGCCGGCGCCCGCGTGCCCGCCGAGACGCCGGGTGCGCTGCTCGACGCGCTGTCCACGCCGGTCACCGTCCTCATCGACGCGCTCGACGAGGCGGCCGACCCACACGACCTCGTCCTGCGGCTGCTGCGCCCTCTGGCCGACCATGCAGCGGGCCGGCTGCGCCTGCTCGTCGGCACGCGGCCGCACCTGCTGGCGGATCTCGGGCTGCGGCGAGATGACGGCGTCGACCTCGACGCGTCCCGCTACGCCGATCTCGATGCCCTGACCGCGTACGCCGCGCGCTGCCTGCGGGAGTCGGCGACCGAGAGCCCGTACCGAGACATGCCCCGCGAGACCGCCGCCGTGGCCGAGGCCGTCGCGGCGACCGCCACCCCGTCATTCCTGGTCGCCCGCATCACCAGCGGCACCCTCGCGTCGGGCACCGCAATCCCCGACTGGCGCGACCCGGCATGGCGCGCGGCGCTGCCCCGGCTGCCCGGGCCGGCGATGCGCCACGACCTGATGACCAGGCTCGGCGGCGACGCCGACCGCGTGCGCGACCTGTTGCGGCCGCTGGCGTTCGCCCAGGGGCAGGGCCTGCCGTGGGAGGACCTCTGGGCACCGCTCGCCGCCCGGCTGGCCGGCGTGGGGTACGGCGACGAGGACCTGCTGTGGCTGCGCCGCCACGCCGGCTCGTATGTCGTCGAAACGGTCGAGGCGCACCGCTCCGCCTACCGCCTGTACCATCAGGCGTTGGCCGAGCACCTGCGTGAGGGCGTCGACGCCACCGCGGCACACGGCGCGTTCACGGAGGTGCTGCTGTCGCGGGTCCCGCTCGATCACACCGGCGAGCGGGCCTGGTCGCGAGCGCATCCGTACCTGCTGCGGTATCTCGCGACGCACGCCGCGCGGTGCGGGCGGCTGGACGAGCTCGTCGCCGACCCCGGCTACCTGGCCCACGCGGAACCCGACGAGCTGCTCCCCGCGCTCGACCACGTCACCACGCCCGACGCCCGCCTGGTGCGCTCGGTCTACCGCGCCTCCTCCGGCGCGCACCGCCGCCTGCCGCCGCAGCGGCGCCGTCTAGTGCTCGCCACGGACGCGGCGAGGTTCGGCGCGACCGAGCTGCACCGGGCGCTCAAACCGACCCTGCGCTGGTTCCCGAGCTGGGCAACCGGGCAGCAGATCAGCCCCGCCCTCCGCGCAACCCTCGTCGGGGGCGAGCGTCCAGTGACGGCGAGCGCGTGCACCGTCCTCGACGGGCGCACCGTCGCGGTCACCACGGGCCACGACTGCGTGGTCCGGCTGTGGGACCTCGACACCGGAGCCGTCCGCGCCACGCTCACCGGTCACACCGACACGGTGGACGCGGTCGCGTGCACGGTCGTGGACGGGCGCCCGCTCATGGTGACCGCGGGCCGCGACGCAGAGCTGCGGGTGTGGAACCCGACCACGGGCGCGGCGCGGAACACACCCACCGGCCACGGACGCCACCTGAACGCCATCGCGTGCGCCCAACTCGACGGCCGTCCCGTCGCCGTGGTGGGCGGACCGGCGCTCGAGGTGTGGGACGTCCGCAGCAGCACTCGCATCGCCGCCTACGACTGTTTCGTCGACGCACTGGCGTGCACGGTCCTCGACGGCCGGCCGGTGGCCGTCGTCGCGAGTCACTCGGCCGTCCTCATGCTGGACCTGGCCACCGGCGCGCAACGCAAGATCACCGACTACTCCCTCGGCGGTCACGGGTTCCGCGCGGTGGCGTGCACCGTCCTTCAAGGGCGTCCCGTCGTGGTGGCCGGCAGCACCGACGGCAGTGCCCGGGTGTGGGACCTCCACACCGGCGAGGAGGCGCTTGCCCTCATCGGACACGAGAACACAGTGACCTCGGTGGACTGCACGGTGATCGACGGCGAGACCGTCGCGGTCACCGGCGGGACAGACGGCACCGTCCGGGTGTGGGACCTGGTCACGGGCGAGCCGCGCACGGTCATGGCCGGCCACGAGCACTTCGTGTCGTCGGTGACCTGCACCGTCCACAGCGGACAGCCGGTCGCGGTGAGTACAGGGCTCGACGGCACGGTGCGGGTGTGGGACCTCACCGCGTCCGGGCACGCCCGCCTGCCCGCCGCCGGCCACACCTCCGACATCGGCGCGGTCGCGACCGCGGTCGTAGACGGCGTTGCCATGGCGGTCACCGCCGGGCACGACAGCCTCGTGCGGGTGTGGGAACTCGACACCGGCCGCCTCCGCGCCACCCTCACCGGGCACACGAGCGCCGTCTACGCTGCCGCGTGCGCCGACGTGGCCGGACGGCCCGTAGCGATCACCGGCGGGGACGACGAGACCGTGAGGGTCTGGGACCTGGCCAGCGGGACGCCGACGTCTACCTTCACCGGCCACCGGGGACCGGTAAGGGGGATCGCGTACACGACTCTGACGGGACGCCCCGTGGCGGTCAGCGCCGGGGCCTACCACGACTCGCTGTTCGTCTGGTGGCTCGACACGGGCGAGGTGTGCCGCGAGATCCACACCAGCCACGAGATCGCGGTGAACGGCGTCGCGTGCTCAGCCGTCGGCGGGCGGCCGCTCGCGGTCTCGGTCGGCCACGACGCAACCGCGTGGGTGTGGGACCTGACCACGGGCACCCGGCGCGCGGCGCTGACGGGACACGACGGCACCGTGGAAGCAGTGGCATGCGGATCGGTCGACGGCCGTCCTGTGGCGGTCACCGGCGGCCAGGACACGTACGTCCGCGTGTGGGACCTGACGACCGGCGCCGCCCTGCACGCCCTCGCCGGGCACGAGCACCCGCTGGCCGCGATCGACTGCCGCGCACTCGACGGCGTGCCCACCGCGCTCACCGTCGACAGTGGAGGGTCGGTGCGGTTCTGGGACCTGCGGACCGGCACGCAGCGTGACGCGTTCGACGTAGCTGGCATGGTCCGCGGTTCGCTGTGCATCGGTCCGCGCGGGGAGGTCGTGGTCGGCACCGGTTGGGACCTCGTGGTGTTCGACCGCGCCGAACCACCGAGCACGGTGTAGCACCTCCGATTCGCTGTGCCGCAGAGGTCACCGGCGCCGCTGCGGGGGAAGGCGTAAGGAACGCGCCCCGGGCAGCCGGGGTACGTGTTGTGAGGATTCGAGTTCGGCGTGGGCGTGCTCCAGCTCGAGCGCCAGGCGGCGCCGGTCCGCCGGCCTGGGCGTGGACCGGCCACACGAGCTCGGACTGACCGTAGTATCCCCCTGCGCCAAGGTGTGTTGCGGCAGTCGCGGTGCTGGTGTCTTCGCACACTGCCAGCATCAGCCCACGAGGGCGTTACCCGGGGCAGGAGCCGTCCCCGCAGGCACCAGCCGGCGACCACAGACCGAGAAGAGGAAGTACCGTGCCCGAGAAGACGACGTCCGCCACCGAACTGACATCTCAGTACATCACCCAGGTGACCGGCGACCTCGACCGCAACGTCAAGGAGCAGGACCGCATCCATGAGGAAATCGCATCCCTACAGGAGCAGTTGGCCGCCCTGCAGCATGACCACACCGTGCTGGTGAACATGCAGCAGGCGCTCGGCATCGCCGGCCCACCAGCTAAGCCGACGATCGCGCCCGAGAGCGCCGCCGTGCCTTCTCCCCGGCAGCCGGCCAGCGCCGCGCCGAGCGCCAGTCGGAAGGCGCGCAAGACCGCGGCCGCGAAGACCGCAGCCACGCCAGCGAGCACAGTGGCCAAGAAGCCCGCGGCCAAGACCGCAACCGCCCAGAAGACGGCCCAGCCCACCCTGGTCGAGCTCATCCGCCGCCATCTTGCCGAGCAGAGCGAACCGCGCTCCGCTGCGGAAATCGCCGCCGCGCTCGGCCAGGCCCATCCCGAGCGCGGCATCAAGACCAAGGTCGTGCGTGTCACCCTCGAAGGGCTCGTGGCCAAGAGCCGGGCAGAGCGCACCAAGCAGGGCGCGTCGGTCTACTACACCGCCCCCGACGCACCCGAGCCTGCGGTTGCCACCGAGGCGACCGAGGTGCGGCCCGAAGACACTGTCCCTGACCCGTCAACTGCATGAGCCGGGGCCAAGACTGACCGAGGCGGTGAGGCCAGCCCGGCGTAGCATCCGGTCGTTGGGTCGGGACAACTGTGATGTCACTTGGCCGCCGCGCCGTGCTTCGCTCACCAGGTCCACCCGGCCATGGTTGGTCGGGACTGCCCCCCTTGCTTAGCAGCCCGCGCAGATCAGCAGACGGCCGGCGACCCAGCGCCAGCCGCGGCGTACGGCGCCGGAGACGAGGTACGCCGGGCCACCGGAGACGTCGGCGGCGCACAGGGCGCAGGGACGGCATCCATCACGCACAGGCATAACTGGCACAACGACCGGCACGCACAGCCGTAACAGCACCGAGGTACGCCGCCCAGGGCGGGGCGTGCTCCCGAACGGCCGCAGTGACGGCCATCGTACGAGCGCGGGCAGCTGCCCGGCGCCCGCCGGCCGGCCGTTCAGGCTCGGACGGCGTCGAGGCCTCCGGCGCCGGACGAGCACTTTTCGGACGTTGTCCGCGCACCCCAGCGGATCACCGCCCGGTTCGGCAGACTGACAGGCAATAACCGCCGCCTCTGCACGCCAACTGGCACTGACCTGGGGGAACTTGTGATCATCCGGCGCTTCCTCGACGACGACGGTGAGCTGGCCCAGCACCTCGCCCAGCAGCTCAACCTTCCACTGGACTGGCCCGAGGGCTCAGGGCTGACCACCGGGCACGTCGCGAAGATCGCTTCTGCGGCAGCCTGCGACGTCTCCTACAACCAGGCGGCCAACGGTCATCTGATCGACCTCTTCGCCGCCCTCCCCCTGCCGGGCACGCCCGACGGCGACAAGTTCTGGGTGGCGCTGGGCAACGCAGGAGGCGATGCCGCCCTGTTCATCGACCCCGGCAACATGGGCGGCCCGACCTTCGACCGCCTGGCCAGGGGAAACGAAGCGGGCATCGCCGACCGCGTGCTCAGCTTCCTGGCCGAGCTCGACGACCGGCAGCGCGACGCCGTGACCCGGGTGATCGGCGACGCACTGGCCCACGACACCCAGGTCGCCGACGGCCGCTACCTCGGGCAGCTGTGGCTGCGTGACGCCGAGACCACCGCCTGGCACGTGCTGCTCGCCAAGCGCCGGCTGCTCGAGACCCCGGAGGACCGCGAGCGGTTCCTCGAGGCGTGGGGCAACGCCTGAGCGACACGGCGGAGCGCGGCGCAGTGTGACGGGTGCTCACCGGTGTCGTTGAGCATGCGGGGCGATGTGCCGCTCCCCCGCCGTCCTGCCCGCTGATCCTGCTGGAGCTGCCCGTGCCGGTCCTCACCGCCGCCCCGCCCGTCACCGCCCCCAGGACGACGGCGCCAAGTCCCACCGCGGACCGCCGCCTCGTCGAACAGGCCGCGGTGACGGGGGTGTTGCAGGGCGAGGAGCCCGAGTGCTTCGTACGCATCGACATCCCCCAGCCCGGCGGCGGACTGCTCCAGTACAACGCCTGGACCGCCGGCGGCGAGCAGCTCGGCGACCACATCGACCGGATCGCCCTCGCCGCCGGGCTCGACGTCTGGTCCTGGATCGAGACCCTCGAACGCCATCTCCGTCTCACCCACCGCGGCCGGATCGAGATCCGCACCCACCCCCTGCGCCCCGTGCTCGCCGACGTCGAGGTCGGTTACCGAGGCGACGAAACCGCCCGCGCCAGCCTCGCCCGCGCCCTGGCCGCCGAAGCCGCCCGCCTCGGCCTTCCCCCGCTCCCGGCACCCGGCATCCCCCGGTGGGTCGGCGTCGGCCCCCGGCTGTATCGCCAGCAGCCGCGCTAGAGGCCGCCCCCGGCCCGCCCGGCACCGGCATCACCGGTGGCCGGGCGGTGCCGACGCCGTGAAAGATGCTTCGGCTCCTGCACCGTGATGGGAGCGCCGTACGTCATGCGGGTGCGGGCGGTGGGACCTGCGTCGACGCGGCGTACTCGTCGGCCGCCTTGACGTCCTCGGGGGCCGCCCACCCCTCGTAGCGGGTGCCCATCGCGGTGGTGGCCGTCCGGGGGACGAGGCGGCCGTGCAGAACAGCGTCGACGAACTGGGAGACATCCCGTTCCTCTCCGTGGTCCCAACCGGCAGGAACGGGGCCGTGCCAGAACGGGCTCGGGTCGCAGGCCTCCGCGCAGGCCACAACGCTGAACCGGCGCACGAAGACGGATCCACGGCCCGTCCGGCCCGGCGGGACGGTACAGGCGGGCGGCGGGCACCCGGTCGAGCCAACGCACGGCACGGTGCGTGAACCAGACCACGCCGACCTGGTCGTCCTGGTAACGGCGGGTGCGCTCGAGAACGTCGTCGACCGACGCGGAGGAGACCTGCGCCTCCAGAGCAGTCCGGGCCCCTGACGGCGCGGTGAGGAGGACGTCGGCCCGCCAGCCGCCGTGCCCGGCCGTGGCCTCCAGCTCGGTCTGGTGGCCGGCCTGACGCGCGGCGGCGGCCAGCGCCCGCTTCAGACTCCGGTGCTCCTCACTCTCGCCGGCGGCCGCGCAGGTGGTGCTGCGGCGATCATGCGCGAAGAACCGCCCGCCGCGCCCGGACACCTTCGCGTGCATCGGCCCCCCGCACCAGGGACAGGACAGCACCGGCCGCGGCAGCACCCGGTACACCGCCTCCCAGACCACCCCCGCGGCCCAGACCCTCCAGCGTCACATCCAGCGTCCCCCGTCCGTCCCAGTGCGCGGTCAGTGGCATCGGCTCGCTCTCCCTTGACTGTTGGCCGCCAGCGTTCCTTCAGCGTGCCCGCCGCGCAGCCCCCACGTCGACGCCCGCCGGCAGACCCAGCACTGGCCCGTCACCGGCCGGCCAGCAGACCCCTGAGGACGCCGTGCCCGTACGAGACCTGCGGGGCGAGCGGGCGCACCAGGTGCCGCATCGACGGCTCCGCCGGGTACCGGAGCCGGCCGATGGGCAGCTCAAGGTCGAGCGGGGCCCCAGGGCCGAGGACGTGGAAGCCGTCGGCCTCGTAGTACGGGGCCAGGTGCGGCTTGTGGGTGTGGATTCCGCCGAGCATCGCCTGATAGCCCTGGCGAGTGTAGGAGCGGACCAGGACGTCGACGAGGTGGTGCCCCAGTCCCTGGCCGCGGGCGCTGTCGGCCACCGACACCGCCTCCAGTTCGACGAGCGCCCGCGACAGCATCACGCACAGCTGCCGGTCCAGCCCCGCCTCCATCAGCCACTGGACGGGCGGGACCGCGTGCGCAAGGCCGGCCACCTTTCCCGCCGGGTGTTCCTGGGCGAGCAGCAGGGTCGCGGTGCCGAACTGGGCCGGCCGGCGAAAACCGGTACGCATCCGGTCGACGATCCCCTCGGACATCGCCGCGTCCATGAAGTCCACCGGCTGCAGCAGCGCGCGCACCACCTCGGGGTCGTCGTCCAGGGTGGCGGGGCGGATCAGGTACCGGTCCAGCACCACGACCCCGGCCGCGTCCTGAGGCGCCGCCGGTGGCGCATTGCGGCGATCCGCACGTCGTCGAGAAGCTCGTCCCATACCCTCCATCCTCTCCCAACACCGTCCGAAAAAAGGGGTGCTGACCGTCCCGGCCCGCACGGGGCGAGGCCTCGGGAGGCGGTGAGCAGCAGACCCAAGCCCATGAAGGGGCCGGCCGTTGGCCGGCGGTGGGGCGTGCCCCCTGTCGGGGGCCGCACGAGGGTGGGAGCCGGGTCCCTTTCGAAACCCTGGCCGGTCGGGCGCGGGCCTCGGGGGCGGGTGTCGGCCGGGCTGGTGGATGGTGACGCGGTGCGGGCTGGCGTCGCGGCTCAGCGGGGTGTCCGGCTGCGGCTGTTGACGCCGCGCGAGCGCATGGTTGTGCCGGCTTCGGTGAGCAGGCGATGGACGAAACCGTAGGAGCGGCCGCAGCCCTGGGCGAGTGTGCGGATCGACGCTCCCTTGTCGTATGCCTTCTTCAGATCGGCGCCGATCTTCTGTCTGGCCGGCCCTTTGATGTGACCTCGGGATCCCAGCATGTCCGCCTCCTTCGGGCTCGTGAACGGCTGCGGTTGGCGCCGCTGTGGTCTGGGCGCGGTGTCGGGCGGCTCAACTGCGGGCGGCGTCGAGGTCGCCGGCGTTGACCAGCACCGTCCTCAACTCCTTCAGCGCGGCGGGGCATCCGCGGGGATACAGCCCGTCCTTCCGGACCACGTCATCCTCTGAAACGACGACCCCGACCGCTGACCAACCCCCGGCTTCGCACCCCGCTACAGGGGTACACCCGACGATCCCGAAAGTGCAGAGACCTGCCCTTTCTCGCCGATCCAGGCGTGCTTAGCGGTGAAGTACCTCCGAAGAGCGCACCCGGCATGCCCGAGCCTGCTACATGTGGAGAGCGGTCGGGCCGCTGGGGACCGGGCACCGCGTCTCGAATGGGGGCCTTGGTTGAGCATCGAGTCCGACAGCAGCCCGTCCGCCGGTGACCAGCTCTGTGATCACCTGCGCACGCTCGGGCCCCAGGGGCTCGAGCAACTCCTGGCCGAGCGCCGGGATGCGCTCACCGAGCCGCGTCCGCGGACGCTGAGCGAGATCGCCGAGCGGCTACTACGTCCCGGCAGCGTCCAACGAGCCGCCACCCAACTGCTTACCTTGCCGTGCGTCGAGGTTGCCGAGGCACTCGCCGCACTTCCCACGCCCTGTCCCCTGCCCCTGCTCGCGTCCATGCTCGGGGTACCCCTGGAGCCCGCAAAGCCAGCCGACGACAGTGGGGCCGCCCTTGAGCAGGCCCTCGGCCGGCTGTCCGCCCTGGGCCTCGTGTGGGCTCGTGTGGCGGCTCCAGGCGAGCCGGACAGCCTGATCATGGCGGAAGCCCTCCGCGAGCTGTGGACGTCGCCCCTGGAACTGCGCCACCGGCTTGTCGGCTTCGAGACCGTCGTGGAGCACCTGCGCGGCGAAGACCTGGCCGCGGCCCTCACCACGCTGGGCCTGACGGCCA
Organism: Streptomyces sp. NPDC047072; assembly: GCF_040643855.1. Lineage (NCBI taxonomy): Bacteria > Bacillati > Actinomycetota > Actinomycetes > Kitasatosporales > Streptomycetaceae > Streptomyces > Streptomyces sp. NPDC047072. The sequence goes on from NZ_JBEYVC010000139.1 coordinate 20,974, forward strand.
AAGACGATGAGAGCGAGCAGCGCGCCGTGCTCCTCGCCCACCACCGTGACGGTCAACGGGTGCGTGACCTCGTCGCCCAGGCTCCCTCCTCCGCCCAGGAACTGCTGAAGCAGCTGCGCCGGTACAACTCCACGTCCTACAGCTCGCTCTCCCTGTCCTCCGTCGGCCAAGAGGGACAGGACTGGGCAGCCGAGCGAGCCCTGCTCTCGTCGAAGGACCGACCCGTTTCCTCAGGCACGTTCAGCTTCTACGGGGAACGGGACCCGCAGCTGCCGGCCGAGGTGCTGATCGCGCTGCGCGGACCGGAGCCCGCCGCGCCCTTCCACCCCCGCCCGCCCCAGATCCCACTCACGGCCGTCACCGGCCAGCAGCTCGCCGAGGCCACCTCGGCCGCCGCCGTCACCTTCCTCGCCCAGGCCGCAACGGTCCTGCTCGAGTGTGTCCGGCAGCCGCCGGCCCTGCTGAAGGACGGTGGCATCGGAACCCGCGAACTGACCCGCATCACCAAGGCCTCCGCCTGTACGCCGGCCGCGGTCCGTCTCATCCTCGAATGCGCCCACGCTGCCGGCCTCCTCGGGTATGACGGTCAGCAGCGGATCCTGGCGACGACGGCCTACGACGCCTGGACGGCGCGCGAGCCAGCCGGGCAGTACGCGCAACTCGCCCTGGCCTGGTGCACGATGCGCTTCACACCCACCCGGACCACCCCGATCGCGACCCGCTACGGCGCCGACCGCGACGCGCCGGACGGCCCGATTCCGGCTCTCGCCTCCCGGGTCGCGTGCGACGGATGCCTGGCGACACGTATCGCCCTCCTGGACAGCGCGGCCGCGCTCGGCCCACAGGAGGCCCTCGACACCACGGACGATCTCCTCGGCGCCTTCGCCGACCTGCTCGCCTGGCACCGGCCCCGCGCCCGATTCTGCACCTGCACGGAGAGGTACTCGTACTCGGGAGAACGCGATCGCGACCACGAGAAGGCCGCACTCGCGCCACTGGTGCGCGAAGCCGAACTCCTCGGCGTGCTGGTACGGAGCACGCTCAGCCCGCTGGCCGAGGCCCTGCGCCACCACCATGCGGAGCCGACCCTCCAGGAGGCCGAACTCGCCGCATGCGCCCAGCAGGTGCTGCCGCCGCTGGCCGAGACAGCCCGGCTCCACACCGGTCCGGACGTGACCGCCATCGTCGACGGCGTTAGCTCGCCCCGGCTGACCGCCCTCCTGGACCAGCTGGCCGACCTCGCCGTACGGCACCCCGCATCCCTGTGGCACATCACCCCGGCGTCGCTGCGCCGCGCCCTGGACACCGGGCACACCGTCGACGAACTCCTCGACACGCTGCGCGGCATCGCCGGCACCGCAGTCCTCCCCGAGCAGCTGACGGACCTCGTCAGGGACGCAGCCGATGCACACGGGCGAGTCCGTCTCACCACCCCGGCCAGCCTCCTGCACAGCACGGACACCGCCCTGATCGCCGAGATCGCGGCCAGCGGCCGGCTGGCCCCGCTGAGCCTGCGGGTGCTCGCCCCGACCGTGCTGACGAGCCCGCTCACCGGTGACGCAGTGCTCACCGCACTCCGTGACGCCGGGTACGCGCCCGTCCACGAACAGCACGACGGTGCGATCCGGCTTGAGCGCCCCGCCCCCGACCGCCACCCTCTCCTGCCCGCGCCACGCACCGCCGAACCGGCGCCGGATGCCCCCGACCTCGCCCACCTGGCCGAGGTCCTCCTCTCGCCCGCCACTGACCAGACGGTGCCCCGGCTCTCCCCCACCGAACAGGTCCTCGCCCGCGACGCCCAGCACCTGGATCCGCCCGCCCTGCGCCGCCTCGCCCACGCCATCGACAACGCCCAAGAAACCGCCATCGCCTACGCGCCCGGCAGAGGCCAGCCCCTCACCCACACCATCCATTCCCTGGAACTCGATCCGCCGTACCTGTACGCCTGGACCGATGATGATGACGAGGTGAGCACCTTCCATCTGAGCCACATCCGGGACGTCGACGCCGAAGCCCAAGCCTGACCCGCAGCGCGCACGAAACTCCCGATCGCGGTCCTGGCGGACCACGACTTCGTCTGCGCGTCGGTGGCAGGCGGCCGCCATTCGCATGGCGACGGTGCGCTGCTGCTCCCCGGAAGTACTGGGCGGTCCGCCCCTCGTCGGGGCTCCGTTGTCGGCGGTCCGTGGTGAGGATCCGGGTGCTGCCCCGCGCCAGGCGGGCGCGGGGCAGCACGTTCGTCCTGTGGGTCAGGCGGCCGAGCGGGCGGCGAGGTCCGCGGCGGTGCCCGCGCAGCGGACCGCCTCCTGGAGGGTGAACATGCAGTCGGCGTCCGTTCCTTCGTCCTCGTCGGGGATGCGGGCGGCCTCCCTCATCATGCGCAGCGCCGCCGACGCGACGACCGCTACCGGGTCGGTGGTGGTGTAGACCCGCTCCCACATCGTCGGCGCGGTGAGCCATCCGCCGGCCCGCACCCCTGAGATCGCGGGACTGCCGATGTGGCTGGCGCCGACGAGCCGGTCCAGGACGTCCGCGGCCGCGCGCAGCAGATCCGCGCCCGCCTCCTGCTCGGCGGCTGCCTCCAGCGCCACGTAGACGGCCTGGACCAAGGGCGCGTCGTGTACGGCGACTTCGCCGGCGGCGTGCGCGGCCAGCGCGGGGCGAAGGCGGGAGCGGGCGGCGCAGCCGCCGGGCGTGCGCAGCAGGGCCTGCTTCAGCCCGTGGTCCTTCACCGCCCAGGCCACCGCCGCGTCCACCCGGCGGGCGGCCTCCTCCCCGTCGGCGCCGAGGCTGGCGCGCACCTGGGCTGCGAGCCGGCGGGCGGGCTCGGCGTGCGCGGGCTCCCTGCGGGCGCCGCGCGGGCCGAGGCCGGCGCGCAGCAACTCGGTGTATCCGCCGGTACGGCCCACAGTCTTCTGCGCCGCGCGGGCGCGCTGGCCGGCGCGGGACTGCTTGCGTGGCATGACGTCTTCTCTCCGGGCACCCCGCGCCTGCCCGCAGTCGTGCGGGCGGAATGTCGCGGGCCCGGGGTGGGGACCTTGGCCGTCTGAGCTGTCCCGGCGCGGGCGGGATACAGCATCGGCGGTCGGCGGTGCGCGTCCTGCCGGTCGGCATCGTAGCGGACACCGTCCGCCTTCCCGGTGCGCCAGCCCGTCATGTCGTGGGCGGCGCCGCCAGGGCGATGCCGCGCTCGGCGGCCAGGGCGAGGACCGCAGTGACCGTGACGCCGTCGCGCAGGTGCCGGCGTACCTGGCGGCCGTCCAAGGCGACGTCGAGCGCCGAGGCCGGGACGTTCCAGGTACGGCAGGCCTTCACGGTCGCGGCGCCGTCGACGCCCAGGGCGCGCATCCAGATGTCCAGCTCGCCGGGGGCCAGCCCGAGCGATGTCCAGGCGTCCGTCCGCTCCCGCACCCGGTCGCGGCGCAGCCGCGGCGCCAGCTCCATGACCAGCCGGGCCACGTAGGAGCGGTGGGCGGCGCGCACAGCGGGCCGCGGGACCGGGTGCGTGGGGCGGCCTCGGCGCATGACGCGCCGGAGCTCGGGCCCGAGGTCGAGGCCCTCGCGGGCGGCGATGGCCTGGGCATCGGGCGTCCGCCGGCGCGGGACCGCGGGCGAGGAGGGCACGCGAGCGGGGGCGGGGCGCAGGTAGTGCCAGATCGCGGTCAAGGCCGGGTCGTTGAACTGCGGTTCGTGCATGGGACTGCCTCTCGTCGGCGTGTGTGCGGGCATGCGAAAGGGCCCCGGTGCCGGGTGGCAACGGGGCCCTGCAGATAAAGGAGTTGATGTCAGATGGGCGCGGCGGGCAAGGTCTGGGAGAGTTCAGGCTCCCCGGGCGGGGGCGCTCCTACTGGAAGAGGGGCAGGCGCCGCGTAGAGCGGCCAGCATAGACGGATCTCGCGGCAGAACGTAAGCCTTGCCGAAACCGCAGCTCAGCGACCGTGTGCCTGCGGGCTCGGGCTCTGGCCGTGACGGGCTAGCCGCTGGATCTGTCGTCACGGCGCGGGCGCAGCAGCTGGGCTCGCGTAGCCGTCCGGAGGCTCACCCGGTGCGTCGCAGCAGAGCGACGGCCGTCGCGTCGTCGCGGCAGCCCCGACGTCCGCTGGCCGCTGTCTCCTAGCCAGCCTGGTCGAGGACGCCGTCGGAGGCGAGCGGGACCATCCGTGCCTCTTCTGCAATCTTCACCTGGTGGCACGTCGCCGCCGTTACGCTACGGCGATGGCCCGGCAGATGGCGGGCATGGAGTCGTCCGGCCCGAACTCGGATTCGTCCCAAGGGGCGCCGACCGCCCATGCGTTCCAGCAGGAGATGATCAGGCCGAGCTGATGTGCTGAGACCACTCTCCGGCCCGTCGAGGCGCCTCGTGTCATGAACCATTCGTGCAGGTCACGGCGAGGGTCACCCAGCCTGAGGCGGGACGGGGAGATCAGGCCCTGGAGGAACTCAGATACCGCCGGGCCGAGTTCGGGCGCGACGCGGGTGATCAGATAGGCAAAGGCGAGCGAAGCGATCGGTGTGGACCTGAGTCCGCTGCGCAGCGCGATCATGGTCGGGACGGACTGAGGAAGATCCGGGTATCGGGTCTGCAGGAGCCGGACCGTCTCACCATTCGTAAAAACGCGAATGTCCCACGCTGTCCACGGCACTGTGTCCCGCTGGCTCTCGTACAGATGGACGAGCTGCACGGCGCCGGCAATCACCTTGCGGTGCGTGGCAACGCCGATCACCCCGAGCGCATCTGCCGCCGTCCGGGCCTTGCCGCGGGGGATGGAACGCACGCGGTGCGGAACGTCCCGCGCGATGAAGAAGGCGAGGGGTACCCGGCTGATCACCACGGCCTGAAGGCGATGCAGCCCTCTTATCACCGCTCCGTGCGAGCACAGCACAAGGGGAACGACGTTGGCCTCATCCCAGTCCCCGCACGTCATGTCGTGTCCAAGACGGCGTGCGTAGTCCATGTCGACCGGATCGGGCCGGCACCCGGTTTTCCGTGTGAACACCAGTATGTCGCGTGCCTCATCGGGTGTGATCACCCGTGCGCTGAGACCGGACAGCGCTGCTCCGCCCATGAACCGCCCCTTCGAAGACCCTTTGCCGTTTGGTCCCACCTCAGCAGCAAGCGGCTCCACCTCGTGCCTCAGGTTCGGTGCCTGAGCAGTTATCACCCGATCGGGTAGGGCCGTCACCAGTCGAGGGCGGTCGATGGCGCGGTCGTCCTCCTTGTGGGTGGGGATGCGTGGTCCTCAGGGATGGTGGGTGCCTTCGGTGGAAAGTCGTACATGCGTCGCTGCTGGATGCGCCGGCTTCGGCCCGGACCGGCGGCTGCGGCTGTCCTCCCTGCAGAGAGACGTTGGGAGTATCATCGGGCGGACGCATTTCACCGTGACGCGTGCCTTGCCCGGACCCACCTCCGGGCTCTGGTGAATCCAGCTGCCGCTGGGAGGTGACGCAACGGTGATGCACGGCGCTTCCATCGTCTTTGACCGCCCTTGCGCACTCGGCGTTTGTCGTGGTGGGGCGGCATGACGCGGAGCGTGCAGGAGCTGTCTTGTCATCGAACAACCTCACCAACCGCCAGCAGATCGCCCGGGCGCTCAACAGGGTGACGGGCTGCGGATACCAGCGGGCTCTGGAGCGCGTCATCGACGCCGCCGAGCGCAACCTGCTGCCCCAGGTCCTGGACGCGGCCGGTCGCGCCGAAGCCGTCCGGATCCTCACCGACCCGGCTGCGGCCGAGCGCGTCCCGGGCCCCTTGCTCGCGAAGGACTACCTGAAGGCCCTGATTGAGGAGTTCCGCCTCCTGGGATGGGGTGCCGGTCACCATGAGCCAGAGGTGGACTGCTTCGGCCTCACGATGTACGCAGGGCCCGTCGCGGGACTGAGTCTGTCCGTGGGACGTGCAGATGACGCGGCCGACGGCGATGACCTCGATCCGGACGACCCGGACCAGTCCGACCTGACCAAGCCGCTGTACCTGATGTCGATGTGCCCGTCAGGCAACGCCACCACCGAAGACTTCGACGACGGCCTCGCGGACTGCTCCACCGAACCCGTACGCTTCACCGCGCGCCGCATGGACACCGAACTCGGAATGACCCGGCTCCGCCGGGTCCGGGGCGCGGAAGAGCACTCCACCACCCCGTGTCCGATCTGCGGAGACCGGTACCCCGAGCACCATCTGCTGAAGAACGCGCACAGCGCCGTCCCCGTCTGCCCCGCCTGTATCTTCGACGGCGACCAGGCCTACCGCACCGACCTCCCGTACCTCGCGGTCAACCTCGACCAGCTCCTGCACGACGACCTGGCTGCTCCGGCGGGATGGGACGCCGTCGCAGCCGTCCTCGCCCTGACCTGCGGACCCAACCTGGGGACCCGCTTCGACCGCGAACTGAAGAACCGCGGCGGCTGGCCCATCGTCATGGAACGCTGGGGCGAGCCGCTCCAGCGTTCCTGGATCTGGCTCCCGCCGCCCGCCCACCGGCACACGGCGTTCAAGCACCTGGGCTCCGGCGCAACCCTGGCCGCGCTCGTCGACGCCATCGACCGCCACGACCCCACCGCCCGCACCACGGCAAAGGCCCTGTGCCGGAAATCCGGAGTGCGCTGGAGGGACGCCCTGTGGCCGGCCGCCATCTTCCCTGTCAAGTCAGCGTGTCGGGACTGTCCAAGGGCCCGGAGGGCCCGTCTGTTGGCTTGTGGCAGGGACCGCGCCCTTGTCGATGACCGTGATCGTGCCGTGCATGTTCGTCGCC
>NZ_JBEYVC010000140.1:0-27646 GCF_040643855.1 Streptomyces sp. NPDC047072
AAATCCTGTCGTCCCGACTTTACGAAGTCGCAGGTCGAGGGGCCGTTTCAGACAAGATCTGAAGCGGCCCCTCGGTCATGTTCACTAGTGTCTGCGCAGCCGGGTCGCGTAGCCGAAGAGCTCGGCCAGCGGCACGGTCGCCGTGACGACCGTCGCGCCGCCGCGGACGACCGATCCGGAGACCCGGCCGCGCCGTGCGGCGAGGTCACCGAGGACCGTGCCGACGGCGTCCTCGGGCACGGTGACCGTGACCTCGGCGACCGGCTCCAGCAGGACCGTCGCGCAGGCGCGCAGGGCCTCCCGGAGACCTAGCCGTCCCGCCGTACGGAACGCCGTGTCGGACGAGTCCTTCACATGCGTCGATCCGTCGGTGAGGGTGACGCGCAGCCCGGTCACCGGGTGCCCGCCGAGCGGCCCCTCGGCGAGGGCGTCCCGGCAGCCGGCCTCGACCGCGCGGACGTACTCCTGCGGGACACGCCCGCCGACCACGGCCGAACGGAACACGAAGTCCTCGTCGGACGGCTCGACATCGAGCACCACATGCGCGAACTGCCCGGCGCCGCCGTCCTGTTTGACGTGCCGGAAGACCAGCCCGGACACACCGCGCGAAACCGTCTCCCGGTAACTCACCCTCGGGCGGCCGACGTTGACGTCCAGCCCGTGGTCGCGCCGCACCTTCTCCACCGCGACCTCCAGGTGCAGTTCACCCATGCCGGACAGCAGCGTCTGGCCGGTCTCGGCGTCGGTGCGGACCGCCAACGACGGGTCCTCCTCGGCCAGTCGGGCCAGCGCGGCGGTCAACCGGTCCGTCTCGGTGGACCGTTGGACCTCCACCGCCACCGACACGACCGGTTCGGGCACGCTCGGCGGTTCGAGGACGAGCGGAGCGTCCCGTGCGCACAGGGTCGTACCTGCGCGGGCGGACTTCAGCCCGACCACGACGACGATGTCCCCGGCGACCGCGCGCTCCAGCGGGGCGTGCCGGTCGGCCCGGACCCGCAGGATGCGCCCGACGCGCTCGGTGCGCCCTGTTGCCGCGTCCCATACGGCGTCTCCCTTCTCGATCGTTCCCGAGTACACACGGAGGTAGGTCAGCCGCCCCGTGGCGGTGGCGGTCACCTTGAACGCCAGCGCCGCGAAGGGCGCCGCCGGATCGGCGAGCCGTTCCTCTGGCGTGCCGTCGTGCGTCCCCTGTACGGCGGGGACGTCGAGCGGCGACGGCAGGTACGCCACGACGGCGTCCAGCAGCGGCTCGATCCCCCGGTTGCGGTAGGCCGAGCCGCACAGGACGACCACGCCGTCACCGCTGTGGGTGAGGTCGCGCAGGGCGGCGGTGAGCGTGGCCGCCGAGAGCGTCTCGCGGTCGCAGAACTCCTCCAGTGCGGCCGGGTGGCGTTCGGCGACGGCCACCTCCAGCAGCCGTCGCCTGCGTACCGCCTCCGCCAACAGGCCGTCCGGCACCGGGACTTCTTCGGCCACGACGGCGCCGTCCGCCCAGATCAGCGCCCGCATCCGGACCAGGTCGACGACGCCGGTGAAGCCGTCCTCGCTGCCGATCGGCACCTGCACGACCAGCGGGGCCGGGTGCAGCCGCCGCCGGATGGACTCCACGGCCGTGTCCAGGTCGGCGCCCGCGCGGTCCAGCTTGTTGACGAACGCGATCCGCGGGACGCCGTACCGGTCGGCCTGGCGCCACACGGACTCGCTCTGCGGCTCGACGCCGGCGACCGCGTCGAACACCGCGACGGCCCCGTCGAGCACCCTGAGGGACCGCTCGACCTCGTCGGCGAAGTCGACGTGCCCGGGGGTGTCGATGAGGTTGATCCGGTGCCCGTCCCACGTACAGCTGACGGCCGCGGCGAAGATGGTGATCCCGCGGTCGCGTTCCTGCGGGTCGAAGTCGGTGACGGTGGTGCCGTCGTGGACCTCGCCGCGCTTGTGGGTGGTTCCGGTGGCGTAGAGGATCCGCTCGGTGACGGTCGTCTTCCCGGCGTCGACGTGGGCGAGGATGCCGAGGTTGCGGACGGTGGCGAGGGGGTCGGTGGTGGTGCGCACGGCCTGTGGCCTTTCCTGTGGTGCGGTGACAGGGCGGCGCGATTCCCGGACGATCCAGACGTGACGGCACGTCAAAGATGCTTCTTGTAAAGGAAGTTGACGCGGTCAGACAGTCGTCGCGGGCGTCCGGTGCCGGCCGCGCAGCGGGCACCGGAGGGGCGAGGACACGAGGATCACGTCGTACGACGTGCGGGGAACGGCGACAACCGCGCGCTCGCGCATGGCCGTTCCCCTCTCACTCGTCGTCGTAGGTCTGTGCGGTGAGTGTAGGGAGATCCTCAGGAGCGGCGCACGGGATTTTCCCGGCTCACTTGCGCAGGCCCTGGAGGCCGTCGTAGGCGGACATCACCATCTCCAACCCCCGGTTGTCCTGGGCGGGTTCGCGCATCTGGCTGGTCACGTACGCCACCACCATGCGGGCGTCGGGGTCGATCATGGCGAGGGAGCCGCCCCAGCCTCCCCAGCCGTAGGTGGTGCCGAAGAGGCCGTAGCCGAGGCCCCAGCGCACCGGCATGCCGAGCACGCGGTCGTCGCCCTCGAACTGTTCCTCCCGGGCCCGCGCGCTGCCCTCGGGGGACAGCAGCCGTACTCCCCCGAGGGTGCCGTCGCAGGCCAGGACGGAGAGGGTGCGGGCGACCGAGCGGGCGTTGCCGTAGCCGCTCGCGGCCGGGATCTGGGCGCGCCGCCAGGCGAGGCTGTTGGCGTCGCGGACGCGCATCGCGGTGCCTTCCGCAGGGGTCTCCCCCTCCCTGGCCGGAGCGCTCGCGGTGTAGTCCTCGTCCCGGCCGGGCGGCGGAACGGTGAGCGCGACACGGTGGTCGTGCTCGGGGCCCACCCCGATGCGGAAGTCGGCGTCCAGCGGTCCGGTCACCTCCTGGGCGAGGAACTCGCCGACGGTGCGGCCGGTGATCCGGCGCAGCACCTCGCCGACCAGGAAGCCCTGGGTGAGGGAGTGGTATCCGGCGGCGGTGCCGGGCTCCCAGAGCAGGGGCTGGGCGGCGAGACGGGCCGTGGCGGCCGGCCAGTCGTAGATCTCCTCGACGGGGCCGTCCCAGTGGGGCAGCCCGGCGGTGTGCGAGAGCAGATGCCGTACCAGCACCTTGTCCTTGCCCCGCGCGGCGAACTCCGGCCAGTACCGGGCGACCGGCGCGTCCAGGTCCAGCTCGCCCCGGTCGGCCAGGACCAGCGCGCACAGGGCCGTCATCGTCTTGGTCACCGAGAACACGTTCGTGACGGTGTCCCGCTCCCAGGGGACGGTCCGTCCGGCGTCGGCGAAGCCGCCCCACACGTCCACGACGGGTTCGCCGTCCACGAAGACGGCCACCGAGCCGCTCACGTCCCCGGCGTCCAGCAACTCGAGCAGCGCCGTGGGCACCGCCGTGAACAGATCGTCGTACGTGCCCTGGATGTCGGCCATGCCGGGTATTCAGCTCCTGCCGTCCGGGCCCGGTCAACCGAATTTCGCGCGGGCGGCCGTCCAGAGCGCGGCGAGCAGCGCACTGGTGGCGAGGACGGCGAGCAGTTGGGTGGTGTACATGCCGGCGCCGTCCGCGACGGTCGCCACGGGGTTGGGCAGACCGAGGCGGTCCGCCAGCCAGCCGACGGCCGCCGTCGCGGTGAGCAACGCGCAGGCGGTGCGGACGACGGCATGCCTTTTCAGCCGGGTGAGGCAGATCAGGGTCGGCAGGGCGAGCAGGACGAGAAGGAGCTGCATGCATTCGATGCCGAGATTGAATCCGGCCAGGCTGAGGGCCAATTGCGTGGTCGACAGATTCATTTCGGCGAGGGTGAGGGAGAAGGCGAGGCCGTGTCCCAGGCCGAACAATCCGGCGATTTCCGCTTCATGTCCCGGGAAAGGCGGGCGAATCGCGTGGACGGCACCCACGAGAATACTGAACGCGATGAAAACCTCGACGGGCTGGGCCGGAATGTCGAGGCGGCCGAATGCGCTGAGGGCGAGTGCGAGGGAATGCCCGATGGTGAAGGCGAGGGTGGTGCGGGCCGTTCGGCGAAGGGCTGTGCGTGCGGGCGCCAGTCCGCTCCAGCGGTTCTTCGCCGCCTGCAAAGGGGCGGGCAACAGGAGGATGAGCAGGAAGAGCAGGTGGTCGGTGCCTTCGAGGATGTGGTGGGCGCCGAGGCGGACCATGGCGTACGTGCCGTTCCAGACGCTGCCGCTCTCCAGGTCGACGGTGAGAGGGGCCACGGTCATGGTGCGGGTGTCGGTGCGGATGACACCGACCTGGGTCGCGCTGTCGTCGCCCTCCTCGGCCACCTTGCCGGCGGCCCAGTCCTGGCGGACGGTGACCAGGACGGTGTGGGTGACGACCTGGTGGACGATCGCGTCGTAGTCGAGGACGAACCGGCGCGGGTCCCCGCCGGAGGGCGGCACCAGCGTTGCGCTGACGGTCAGTTCGCGGTAGGTGCCGGTGGAGGTCTGCTGTGCGCGGCCCAGGGCCGGGGTGCCGACGGCGACGGACCAGGCGGCGCCCTGGGTGGTGGTGGGGTGCAGATGGGCGCTCAAGTAGGTGCGGATCGCGGTGGATCGGGCCGACAGCTGCTTCGCCGTGGTGGTGTCGTCCAGCGTGATGCCGCTGGCGCGAGCGAAGTCGCCGACGGGCAGGGCCAGTTCGGCGGTCACCGACGTCTCGTGCACGTCGAGCCGGAGCACCGAGTGGGGCATGGGATGCGCGCCGGCGGGCGGCGCCGCCAGAAGCAGCGCCGCCGTCACCGCCACCGCGATCCCGGCCAGCGTGCGCAGCGCACGCGGCAGTGAGATCGGCAGGTGGTCCATCAGAACGAGAACTCCCCTCCGTAGTCGGTGGAGTGGTCGCGGTAGACCGTGTGGTAGTGGATCTGGTTCTGGTAGACCACGCCGTCCTGGCAGACGAACTCGATCCACACGCCCGGCCCGTCGATGCGGACGTAGTCGCCCTGGGTGTCCAGGTCCGTGCCGCCGGAGTAGGAGATGTAGGTCTCGTCGAGCTCGGACTTGTAGGTGCTCAGTACGGAGGCGGCGGTGGTGTCGTCCGCCACGTCGACCCACGGCTCTATGGCGTTGAGGACCAACTCCTGCTGGTCGTCGGTCAGTTCGCTGACGGCCAGGCCCTCCTTGGTGGTCGGGAAGTCGCCGTCGTCGTCCGGGCCGAGCAGGACGTCGCTGAACGACTCGGAGAGCTTCGCCTCGGTCAGCTCGGAGGTGCTCAGGCCCGCCAGCAGGGCGAGCATCGCGTCGTGCATGCCCGCCATCGGGGCGTACGAGGTGCCGTCGTCGTCGGTCCAGCTGGTCGGCTCGACTCCGACGAAGTACGGGGTGGTGCCCTCGACCTCGCCGTCCTTGTAGGTGAGGTTGACCGCGAGGTGGTGGCCGCCGAAGTGCAGCTGCCAGGTGCCGCTGGTGCCCGGAGTGCCGAGGAACGCCAGGTAGTAGTTGCCGCTGCCGTAGCCGCTGGCGGTCTCGCCGAGGTAGTCGTCGGCGGCAAGGATCTGGCTGATCTGGTCGTAGCCGGTGTCGGTGGCGGTGCCCGTCGCGGCCTTCAACACCGCCTTGGCAGCGGTCAGTTGCTCGTCGCTGAGCGAGCTGAACGCGATGCCGACCCGACAGGCGGAGCCGCACGGGAGGTTGGACCAGGCGGTGGCGTTCGCCTCGGTGAAGTCGAGGAGCACTTCGGCCTGCTGGTCCTCGTCCAGGGTGGCGAGGAAGGTGTTCGCCGCGGTGACCACGTCCGAGACGGAGTCGGCCGTGGCTGCCGCGTCGGCGGACACCTCGCTCGTGGACGACCCGGTCGCGGCGTTCGCGTTGACGTACACCGCCCCGAAGAGGAGGGCCGAGCCGGCGGCGAACGCCACGCCCGCCTTCTTCCAGCGGTTCTTCGACCTGCGGTGAGTGTTGTTCTCTGGCACCTTTGCCAGTCCCTTCGCGAGAGGCTTCACAACGAATTCCGGAAACGAATTCCTGTCCGTTGTTCTGGTGAGATAAATTCCACCAGCCCGTGCTGTGGACCGCATTCAACAGCACTCGGACCTGCCTATGCGAAGCTGTGGCGGATGCTCACAGATTTCAGGTTCGGCCTCCGGGACTACGTTTCGCACAGATTCGCCGGGACGAGCCGGTCGTCGCCCGGATATCCTTCTTGAGCATGACCTTGCGGTAGTTGGCGAGCAATTTCCTGGTGTCCGCCGAATCGTCCGACCGGATGTCCTTCCGCGCCCGGACGAGCGCTCTCTGGAAGGCGGCCAGCTCCTTCGCCTTCTCATGTTCAGGAGGTCGACTTGCCGCAGCCGCTGCGGCCCAGGACCGTGACGAAGTCGCCCTCCTCGATCTCCAGGCTCAGCTCGCGCAGCGCGATGATCCCGAGGTCGTCCTTGACGAACTGCTTGGACAGGTCGCGGACTTCGAGGACGGCGTTCACCGGTCCTTCTCCGCTCCGGCGAGCCATCGGGTGTTGTCGACGGCCATGGTGCGGATCTCCGCCTCGGTGAAGCCGACGTCGAGCAGCCGGTCGGCGCGCAGCGGAAGGCCGTCCTCCACCGGAGGGTTGAAGGGCTGGCCGAGGACGCTGGAGAGGACGGAGTGCTCGGGGCCGACCGCCCGGATGTTCTGCAGCCACAGCTCCCAGGAGACCTTTCCGGTGTACGGCGTGGTGAAGCACCGCTCCAACAGGGCGCCCCGGGCGGCCAGTTCACGTTGGCATTCCACGCCCACGCGCTGCGAGGTGAACTCGGGATGGGTGATCACGATCCGTCGTACGCCCTTCTCGACCGCGGCGTCCACGACAGCGGTGATCTCGTCGGAGGCCAGGTGGCCGGTGGCGAGCGTGATGTCGTGGCTCGCGATGACCCGCAGCAGCTGCCGCGTGCTGTCCAGGACTCTGCCGTCCGGGCCGACCACGTCCACCGGGTCGGCCGCCATTCCCGCCGCGGGCGGCGATCTCCACAGCGACCGGGTTCATCCCGCCCACCGAGGCGTTGACGCGCCGACCTCAGCGAAGCCGGGGGTGGCGCCCCGTACCAGCTCGGTCCGTTCCGCCGTGGGCACGTAGTGCGACTTGAGCACGTATCCGGACAGACCGACCTCCGTGAAGCGGGCCGTCGGCGTCAGATCGTCCACGCGGCGCTTCATCAGGTCGGGTGCGGGCGGTCGGTGAAGCACTGTTGATGGTGGAGCGGAGCGCCTGGACAACACTGGCGAGTGATCACGGACCCGTTCCGCCGCCACTGGATCACGGCTGCACTCACCCCGCAGTTGCCTGTCTCTCTTGCGCCAGCGGCCGAGCCGCGTACGTAACGCGGATGATCCCGTCGGCATGCCGTTCCGTGGTTGCGGTGACGCCGAAGACGTCGGCGAGGAGGGTCGGGGTGAGCACCTCCAGGACCGGGCCGGCCGCCGCGACCGTGCCCTCGTGCAGGACGACCAGGTGGTCGCAGAGACGGGCGGCGAGGTCGAGGTCGTGCAGGACCGCCAGCGTGGTGATCCCGGCGGCCCGGACGAGGTCCAGGAGTTCGAAGCGGGCCCGGATGTCGAGGTGGTTGGTCAGTTCGTCCAGGACGAGGAGGCGGGGGTTCTGGGCCAACGCGCGGGCCAGCAGGACGCGTTGGCGTTCGCCGCCCGAGAGGGAGCCGTAGTCGCGGTCCGCGAAGTGCCGTACACCGCAGCGGTCGACGGCGTCGGAGACGGCCGCGCGGTCGTCGGCGCCGTCGCGGCCGAGCAGACCGTGGTGGGGCGCGCGGCCGAGGGCCACGATCTCGGCGACGGTCAGCCCGGTCGTGTCGCCGCCGGCGTCCTGGAGGACGGCGGCGGTACGGCGGGCCGCGGCGCGCGGCGACAGCGTCCACACGTCGTCCTCGCCCACCCTGACCACCCCGTCCGCCGGGCGCAGCGAGCGGTAGACGGTGCGCAACAGGGTTGATTTCCCACTGCCGTTGGGCCCGACGAGGCCGACGATCTCGCCCTTGCGGGCCGTGAGGCTCACGTCCCGCAGGACGGGGTTGCGGTCCAGTGTGACGTGGAGTCTGTCGACGGTGAGTTTCATGGTTCAGTCCAGGCCCTTGTTGCGGCGCAGCAGCCACAGGAAGAAGGGGGCGCCGAGCAGGGCGGTGAGGATGCCCAGCGGCACTTCGTTGGGGCGGTCCAGGGTGCGGGAGAGCAGGTCGACGAGGACAAGGTAGAGGGCGCCCAGCAGGGCCGCCAGGGGCAGCAGGCGGCGGTGGTCGGCGCCGACGGTCAGCCGGACCAGGTGCGGGATCATCAGGCCGACGAAGCCGACGCTGCCCGCGACCGCGATGACCGTGCCGGTCAGCAGTGCGGTGAGGACCAGCAGGACGGCCCGTAGCCGATGGACGTCGACGCCGAGCGCGGTGGCCGACTCGTCGCCCGCCAGCAGGGTGTTGAGGCGGCGGCCGAACAGGGACAGCAGGACGGTCGTGGCGAGCACGACGACGGCGACCGTGGGGATCTGGTCCCACCGGGCGCCGGCCACGCTGCCCAGCATCCAGAACATCACCGTCCGCAACTCGTTGGGTGACGCCTGGAGTTGGACGAAACTGGTCGCCGAGAGGAAGACGTAGCCGATCGCCACACCGGCCAGCACCAGCCGGACCGGTGCCAGCCGCCCCCGCCGCTGCCCGAGCGCGAACACCATCGCGCCCGCGACGACCGCACCGGCGAAGGCCGCCGCCGACACCCCGAGCCCGGCGAGTACGGCGCCCCCGCCGAGGGTGATGACGAGGACCGCGCCGAGCGTGGCGCCGTAGGAGAAGCCCAGGACGACGGGGTCGGCCAGGGGGTTGGCCACCACGGTCTGCAGGACCGCTCCGGTCACCGCCAGGCCCGCGCCGACCAGGGCGGCCAGGACCACCCGCGAGGTGCGGAAGTTCCAGACGATCTGGTCGAGCGCGGGGTCGGAGGGCGCCGGGCCCGCGCCGGTGACGTGGTGGAGGACGATCCTCCACACGTCGCCGACGGGCACGGCGACCGCGCCGACGCTGATCGCCACGATCATAGTGACGGCCAGCGCGACGGGCAGCAGCGTGAACACCAACGGGATCCTGAGCCCGCTCAGAACGCGTCGGGGTGCAGCATCCTCGCGACCTTCGCCACCGCCAGGTCGTTGCTCGGGCCGAGGTACATCGAGTCGGACAGCGTCACGTACGTGTTGTTCCGGGCGGCCGGCCACTGGGGGAACTCCTTGAGCAGTTTCTTGGCGTACGCCGCCGGGTCGGGGTCGTTGTAGCCGATGACGACGACCGCGTCGACGTCGGTGGCGGCCACCTTCTCCTTGCTGAGGTCGGCGAAGGTGGTCCCGGAGGCGCTCTCGAAGGCGTTGGCGCCGCCGGCCCGGGCGAGGATGTCGTTGACGATGCCGTGGGCGAAGACTGAGCTGAAGTCGCCCGTACCCATGGACATGTGGGAGAAGAGGACCAGGACCTTCGGCTTCTTCTTCCCCTGAACCTCCTGGACCTTCTGGACCCTCGCCGAGACCGCCGCGATGCTCTTCTCCGAGGCGGCGATCAACTCCTCAGCCTTGTCGGAGACGTTGAAGATCCGGCCCATGTCGCGCAGGAGCCGGTAGCTGTCGGCGACGGTCATCCTGGACGGGTCGTCGTCGCAACCCTGCGGGGAGACATAGCTGTTGGCCCCCACCTGCTCCAACTGCTCGCGGGTGGCGAAGCCGTTCTTCTCGTCGAAGCCGTACGACGTGACGGACAGGACGAGATCGGGGCGCAGCCCGAACATGGCCTCGCGGGGGATGTCGTACGCCTCGTTGAGCTGGATGTCACCGGTGGGCAGGGCCTTGACGGCGGCGGCCCGGCCGGGGACCTCGGACATGCCGTAACTCTGTTGATTGGCGACGATCCGGTCCTCAAGGCCTAGGGCGAGGAGTGTGGAGACCTCGGCGACCGAGGCGCCGTTCATGACGACGACCCGATCGGGGGCCTTCTGGAAGGTCTGCTGTCTACCGCAGTTGTCCAGCGTGACCGGGTAACCGGCCTTCGCGGCCGCGGCAGTTGTATCGCTCGCGCTGCCGTCGGACACGCCGGACGACATGCCGCATGCCGCCGTGAGCAGGCAGAGGGCGGCGGCCAGCGCGGCGGCGGTCGGCCGGTTCATCGGCATGCGGGCTCCTCGTGCGAGGAGAGCTGCGAGGAGAGCCCGGAGTTCCGCCAGACGGTGCCGCGCCGCTCGTACTCCATGATCGATTCGACGCCGAGGGCGACGGACGGCCCGCACTCGCGGTAGAGCATCCACAGCGCCAGGTCGATCCCGCTGGTGACACCGCCCGCGGTCACCAGGTTCCCGTCGTCGACGACGCGTGCGTCGACCACCTCGCCTCCCTGGGCGGCGAGTTCGGACTTGGCGAGGCCGTGTGTCGTGCACGGACGGCCCTTCGTCAGGCCCGCCGCGGACAGGACCATGACGCCCGTGCAGACACCGGCGAGGACGACACCCGCCTCCTGCG
The DNA here is from genome assembly GCF_040643855.1 of Streptomyces sp. NPDC047072. NCBI lineage: Bacteria > Bacillati > Actinomycetota > Actinomycetes > Kitasatosporales > Streptomycetaceae > Streptomyces > Streptomyces sp. NPDC047072. The sequence goes on from NZ_JBEYVC010000140.1 coordinate 10,512, forward strand.
CCCGCGCCAACTCCCGGTGGACGTCCGTGTCGTGGACCAGCCCATCGCCGCCGCCCGGCACGATCAGCAGTTCGGTGTCGATGGGATCCCAGGCGGTCGGCACCGTGATCCTGGTGCCGAAGAAGCAGGTCACCTCGCCGGGCGCCGAGGGGCGCACCAGTGTCGTCTCCACCTGGCCGCCCGCCTGGACGGCGTGTCCGAAGACGTCACGCGGCCCGATGGCGTCCTGCTCCTCCACACCGTCGTACATGAGGATCTGAACACGCAGAGGCATCGGCTTCTCCTTGGCTGGTGCGGGGACCGTGGTCCCCGCGGTGGTGCTGATCTGTCCAAGGAGTCGGTCGTACGGGCCGTCGAGTTCCCGGCCCTACGACACAGCCTCGTCGAACTGCAGCAACCGCACCTCCGCCAGGTTGGTGAATCCGCCGTGTCCGTCGTAGATCCGCAGCATCGGTGTGACCGTGCGCTTCGGCAGTTTGAAGGTGTACCACTGCTGGTCGCTGGTCATCCCGGTGACCGTCACGAGGGTCTGCCAGGTCTGGCCGCCGTCCGTGGAGCTCTGGACGACCGTGCCGTTGCCCCGGTTCACGAACGTGGCCCTCGGGTGGACCATGACCGCGTCGAGGGCCAGTGAGGAACCGTCGGTCGGCGTCACGCTCACCCAGCCGTTGCCCGAGGTGGTGTCGGTGGCGGTGGTGAGGTCGCCGTCGAACATCCGCCAGCCGTTGGCCGCGGTCGTCCCGGTCCCCGGGAACTGCGGCGACGACGCGTCGACCCAGTCCTCGGCGACCTGGACCTCCTGCACATGGGTGTTCCAGAGCTGCAGCGCCGAACCGTCGGTCGTGTCGGTGACCGTCGAACCGGTCCGTCCGTCGGCCGTGGTGTAGTCGACCGTGAAGCGCAGGGCGCGGCCGTAGTCGACGTCCTCCGGCAGTACGGCCGTCGCCCGCCAGTGCCGGTCGTCGGTGCGGGTGACCTTGGCGGCGGCGCCCTCGACGGTCGCGGTCACGTCGGCCAGGGGGCCCGTGGCCGTCAGGTCGAGGGTGACCGTGTCGCCGTTGACGGCGCGGCCGGGATCGGAGTCGCTGGAGGAGACGGACACCGACGACACGGCCTGCGCGGTCTCCAACCGCTCACCGTGGACGCGCAGTTCGCTGTAGGAGGACAGGCCGGGGTAGTCGGGGTCGGTGGGGATGCCCGGGTCGTCCACCTGGACCTTGAAGAAGCGGAACGCCTTGTCCTGGACCTCGGAACGGACCGGGATGGTCTCCATTGGGAAGGTCGGTGTGGTGTCGGTGGTTTCGCGCTCCGTCAGGAGCGTCCAGGTGTAACCGTCGTTCGAGCCATAGACGTTGGCGCCCTGCGAACGGTTGGCGAAGTTGTACCGGGCCCGCAGTCCGAAGGCGTCGGCGCGCACCCGGAAGCCGGCGCCGAAGTCCAGGGTGAAGGGCGCGGTGAGGTCGCCGGAGTAGGTGTTGACGTCGTCGTCGGCCATGTTCCACACGCCGGTCGCGGAGAGGGACGAGGTCACCAGGGACGGGTAGGCGAGCGTGCCGTCGGTGAGTTCGGGGTTGAGCAGCCGTAGACCCCGAACCGCCTTCTGTACGGCGGCGAGTGCGTCGAGGAAATCGTCGTCGCCGGCCACCCGCGCCGAGGCCACCGCGGTGTCGAACGCGTCGCGGGTCGCGGTCACATAGGTGGCCTTCGCGTCGAACCCTGCCTGGGCCAGGGCGAGGGCGCCCTCCCGGTCGCGGGCGATCTTCAGGGTGACGGCCAGGACGGTGTCGGTCGTGCCGTCGGAGGCGACGACACTCGTACGGAAGGTGCCCGTCTGGGAGCGCGCGGGCGTCCAGTCGAAGGCCGCGGTCCCGGTGTCGAAGGTCGCCCCCTCCGGCAGGCCGGGTGCCTCGTAACTGAGCTTCCCATCACCGGAGTTCGTCGCCGCCAGAGAACGGCTGAGAGGCGCGCCGGCCACGCCGATCAGCGTGGTCCGCTGTCCCTGCGCGAAGACGGGCGGGCTGAGTTGCGCCTTCGCCTGGAGGTTGACGCTGTCGACGTCGACCGTGACCCCGCCCGCGCCGACGACCGTGTAGTACGCCAGGTTCTCGCCTCCGGTGCTGCCGGGGACGACGGCGTAGTCCATGTCATAGGTGACGTACCGCCAATTGCCGTGGGTGTCCGGCAGGTTGACCGTGTGGTACGGCGCGAGGGACATGTTCTTGCGGATCTGGAGGGTGGCCGGGCCGTTCGTGCGGATCAGGACGCCGACCGGGCTGTAGCCGTTGCGGCTGTCGTACATCAGGGTGCGGACCGCGATGCTGGTGCCCTTCTTCGACGCCCGCATCCGCACGATGGCGTGACCGTCGTCCTGGGCGACCCGGGTCCGCCCGTCGAGGGCGATGCTCCGGCGGGCGACCGGGACCAGGGCGCTGGCCTGCTCGGGTCGGACCTGTCCGGCCGTCTGCGCGGGCAGGGAGAGCCAGTAGTCCGGGTTGTAATCGGGGTTGCTGTTCCAGAAGTTGTAGGCGCCGGTGCCCCAGTAGAAGATCGGCCCGTCGGCCTGCTCGCGCATCCTGGCGACGTTGGGTGCCTTCTTCTCGACGTCGACCCCGAGGTCGTAGCGGTAGATGTCGTACAGCTCGTCGATCGGGTCGAACTGCCGTCCGCGATAGGCCTCGGACGGCTTCCCGGGGCCGCCGGTGGTGTCGATCCAGGGGATCGTCCTGCCCATCATGTACGCGTAGAAGGCGTCGAGTCCGGCGAGCAGCCGGTCGTTGCCGAACCGGTAGGGGGACACGGCGTCGCGCTCGGTCGACACGGTCCCGGTGACCGGGTCCAGGCGGGTGCCCTGGACGGTGAGCAGGCGTGCGATCTCGCTCAGCGCGTTGATGCCGTCCCAGGCGTGGGCCTGGTCGCGGCCCATCTCCTGCTCCTGCACGAAGGAGCGGCCGTAGGGGTTGAGGGGGTCCTTGGCGTCGATCTCGCGGATCAGGGAGACGAGGGCGCCGTTGGTATTCCGGTCCGGATTCCCGGAGTTGACGGAGAACCACTCGACGGCCCGGTCGTACCCGGCCCGGTCGTCCGTGAACGCGTAGCCGGCGATCTCGCCGACGAGCGGGTAGGGCTGCTGGCTCATGAAGAACGTGTTGCCGTACAGCAGGATCTCGATGACGGGGGTGATCAGGTTCTTCGTCAGGTTGTCGGTGTCGCTGTCGGTCCAGGCGGTGTCGTAGCCGTCGCTGCCCGGGGTGACGCTGGAGTAGCGGAAGATCTCGGCCGCGGCGAGCATGCGCATCAGCGGTATGCCGGCGTGGATGTGGTCGTCCGGGTAGGAGGCCACCTTGGCGGGGTCCATGTGGGACCAGGTGCGGATGATGTGCATCCCGTTGGCGCGGTAGACCGGGTCGCCGGTGATGAAGTACTGGATCGCCTGGGTGTACGCCCCGAACGCGTCCTGGATGAACTGCCCTTCCACGCCCTGGGAGTTGAAGGCGTCCGTCTTCGGGGTGTCCGGCGCGGAGCCCTTGTTGACGGGGGCGAGGGCGGCGGAGGCGTATTTCGTCTTGAGCATCGCCGCGTAGTACGACGCCCAGGGCTCGACTCCGCCGAGGACCTGGCTGCGGGCGAGCCTCAGGTTCGAGGCGCTGACCGCGATGCCGGGGTGGACGAACCCGGCCGCGCCGGTGGTCTCGCGCAGGGTGACCGTCGGGTAGGCGGCCGGGGTGGCCGCGCGGGCGGGGAAGGCGGGCAGCAGCGCTGCCAGCAGGGCGCACAGGGTGAGGGTGACGGTGGTGGCCCAGCGCTGCGCGCGTCTGGGCCCGGGCACCGGGGCATGCCACATGCGGCTCTCCAACGGGTGTGGGTGGAACATCGGAGGCGGTACGGGACGGGACCGTCGTCAGTCGGCGGTCTCCCCCGTCGCCCAGTCGCGGATCAGGCGGATCGTGCGGTCGGTTCGTTCCTCGTGCAGGTAGTGGCCGGTGTGCGGCCAGTGCTCCACGCGGGAGCCGGGCACGTGCAGGGTGCCGCGCTCCCAGGCGGCGGCCTCGGAGGAGGTCCACACGGTGAGGGCGGGCTGGGAGCGGCGGCGGAGGTGGGCTTCGGTGTGGGGTCGCACGCCGACCGCGCCCGGGTCGGTGTACATGCCCGCGTACGCCTGGGCGACGACGTGGTCCGGGGTGCCGAGCATGGTGCGGACGTGGGCGGTGCGCAGTCCGGGCGGGGCGTCGGGCGCGAAGGCCGCCGCGACGAAGGCGGCCGCGGCCCGGGCGCCGTGCTCGTCGTACTCCCGGCGCCGCTCGGGGATCCGCTCGACCTCCTCGCCGTGTGCTCCGTGAGCCGGGTCCAGGGCGACGACCGACCGGACGTGGTGCGGATGGCGGGCGGCGAGCAGGTTGACGACCTGGCCGCCCATGGAGTGGCCTACGGCGGTCACGGGCCCGGTGCCGAGGGCGGCGAGGAGCGCGGCCAGGTCGTCGGCCATCTCCTGCGGGGTGTTGCCCCGCTCCGGCACCTGGGAACGGCCGTGCCCGCGCAGGTCGGGGAGGAGGACGTGGAAGACGTCGGCGAGCGCCTCGGCGTGCGGCGCCCACTCCCGCCCGTCCCCGCCCCAGCCGTGCACCAGCAGCACCGCCGGGGCGTCGGCGGGGCCGTGCCGGGTGCAGAAGAGACGGACGCGGTCGAGGTCGAGGAGGGTCATCGGCAGCCGTCCGGTGCCGGCGGGCGGGCTGCGCGGGTGAAGTACAGGTCGGGGCCGTCGAGTTGAGGGGCAGGGGCAGCCAGGCTGGGGGTGGCCGGCAGATCGGGCGCCCGGATCCCGCCCCGGGAACGCTGGTTGACGAGGTCCCGGGAAAAGCGGAGGTGTGCACCCGGGTACCAACCCAAGGCGGACGTGGCGCCGTGGGAGTCGGCGCCGACCCACGCGTACCTCACTTGAGGCTGCCCATCAGGATTCCGCTGCGCCAGTACTTCTGGAGCGCGAACATGAAGACCGCGAGGGGGACGATCGACAGCAGGGAGCCGGTCAGGACGAGGGTGTTCATGTCCCGTGCGGTCTGGGCCTGTTGGAGCCAGGAGTACAGCCCCAGGCTGACCGGGAAGGTCCGTTCGCCGTTGAGCATGAACAGCGGCAGGAAGAAGTTGTTCCAGATGTCGATGAAGACGAGCATGAAGATCGTGATGCCGCCGGTCATCATCAGCCGCAGCGCCACCGTCCAGAAGATCCGCACCTCCCCCGCGCCGTCGATCCGGGCCGCCTCCATCAGCTCGCCGGGCACGGAACTGTCGGCGTAGACCTTGCCGAGGTAGACCCCGAACGGATTGATGAAGTACGGGATGAGGATCGACCAGATCGTGTTTGTCAGGCCGATCTTCGCGAAGACCAGGTAGAGGGGGAACGCCAGCAGGGTGCTCGGCAGGAGCGAGGCGCCGACGATGAGCGCGAACAGGGCGCCGCGGCCCCGGAATTCGAACTTGGCCAGGCCGTAGCCGGCGGCGAGCGAGATCAGCGTGGAGCCCGTCGCGCCGAGGGTGGAGTACAGGACCGAGTTGCCGATCCAGCGGGTGAAGACCCCGTCGTGGTAGGTCCAGATGTCCTGGAGGTTGCTCCCCAGGTGGTTGTCGGAGAACCACAGGCCGAAGGTCGAGTACAGGTCGGTCTGGTTCTTCGTCGCCGAGACGATCAGGAACCAGGTGGGGGCGAGCGAGTACAGCAGGAAGAGGACCAGCAGACCGGTGGTGAGGGCGACCGCCCGGCGGGTGGGGCGCGCTCCGCCCCCGGTGGCGACACTGCTCATGACATCTTCCTGTTCGTGACCCGGTAGAAGACGAAGGCGAGGACGCCGGTGATCACGGCCAGGACCAGTGACTCGGCGGCCGCGTACTGGTAGTCGCCGGTGCGGAACGCCTTGTCGTAGATCTCCATCATCGGAGTGAAGTCGGTGTTGATCGATTCCGGCGCGATCTGCCGCATCAGCAGCGGCTCGGCGAACAGCTGGAGCCGGCCGATCAGGGAGAACATGCCGGTCAGGACGAGGATCCCGGTGATGTTGGGAACCTTGACCGACCAGGCGATACGCCACTCCCGGGCGCCGTCCAGCCGCGCCGCCTCGTACAGCTCGCGGGGCAGCGCCTGGAGGGCGGCGGAGATCAGGATCATGTTGAAGCCGACGCCCTGCCAGGTGAGCAGATTGCCCAGCGAGAGGTAGGTGTTGACGCCGCCGAAGAAGTCGAGGTCGGTGCCCGCCCGGTGGGCCAGGTCGAGCAGCGGCGAGCCGGTCGGGCTGTAGAGGAACAGCCACATCACGGTCGAGACCACGGCGGGCACGACGTACGGGATGAGCAGCGCGGCCCGGAAGAAGCGCACCGCGCGGGCCGCCACCCCGTCCAGCAGCAGGGCGAGCAGCAGGGACAGCCCGAGCATCACCGTGAGCTGCGCGGTGCCGAACAGCAGGGTGCGCAGCACGCTGGACCAGAAGGCGCTGTCACCGAGGATCGAGGCGAAGTTGGCGAAGCCGGTGAAGACGACCCGGGTGGGGCCGAAACCCAGCCCGCTGCTCCTCTTCTCGTGCAGGCTCTGGCTGAAGGCGTAGCAGATCGGCACGACATAGGTGGCCACGAAGCCCAGCAGGAAGGGCAGTGCGAAGAGCAGCCCCTTGCGGGCTCCCCTTCTCCCGGTCCGGCGGGGGGAGGTCCGCCGGGCCGGGGAGGCGGTGGCGACCGCGGCCGGTCGCGTCAGGGTGGGCACGGGTGTCTCCAGGGGTGGTGCCTACGGGAGTCGGGTCAGCTGCCGGCGACGGCCTTGGTGCCCTTGCCGTTGAGGTCGTCGAGGGTCCACTTCTGGAGCGAGGCGAGCATGTCCTTCACCCTGAGCTGCTTCTTGAGGACCTTGCCCCACTGCTTCTGCATCTCGGAGTACATGGCCGCGTAGTTGGGCCCGTACTGCCACTGGTCGCCGACCCGGGCGGCGGCCGTGGTGATGACCTGCGCGCTGTCCGACTTCCCGTTGAACATGTCCGTCGGGATGATCTTGTCGACGTACGGCGAGACGTCCTTGACGGCGGGGAAGAGCCCGGACTTGGACGCGGGGTCGGTGAGGGCCGTCAGCGACTCCTTGCTGCTGGACAGCCAGGCGGCGAACTGGGCTGCGCGGTCGGGGTACTTGCAGCCCTTGAGGACGGCCGTGGTGTCGAAGTTGCTGGAGGTGCGCGGCTGGGCGGCGTCGAAGAGCGGGGCGTCGGCGAGCTGCCACTTGCCCCTGGACTTGGGGAAGTTGGTGTCGTAGATCGGCAACTGCCAGGTGGACGTGGTCATCGCGATGGTCCTGCCGAGGTCCCAGGTCCTGAAGACGCCCGGGTCGGCGTAGGAGGCGCTGGACGTCAGGTCGTTGTCGACGAGCTGCTGGACGACGTCACCGGCCCTGAGCGCCTCGGGCGAGGTGAAGTCGATGACCCAGTGGTCGCCGTCGGCCTTGTACCACTGGGCGCCGGACTGCCAGGACAGGTCGACGAGGGTGCTCGGGTCCTCACCGGCCATGTTGAAGATCTTGACGTTCTTGTCCTGCTCCTGGACCTTCTTGCCGTCGGCGATCAGGTCCGCCCACGTCCTCGGGGCCGTGATGCCGTACTTCGCGAAGAGGTCCGCGCGGTAGGCGGTGAACAGCGGCGAGGATCCCGTCGGGATGCCGAAGGTGGTGCCGCCGGGGCTGACCGCGTTCCAGGCCGCGCTGGTGTAGGCGCTCTTGTACGGGGCCGCGACCTTGGTGATGTCGGTGAGCAGGCCGTCCGCGGCGAAGGTCGCCAGGTTCATCCCGTCCATCTTCGACAGACAGGGCGCGGTACCGGCGTTCACCGCGGCCCGCAGCTTCGGGTAGACGGTGTCGCCGGCGGCGTTGACGTAGGTGATCTGCGTGTCGGGGTGTGCCTTGTTCCACACCTTGGTCTGCGCCTCGATGCCGTCGGACCAGCTCCAGAACTCCAGCGTGACCTTGCCCTGGGTGGTCTTCGTGGCCGATCCGGAGTCGTCGGCCCCGCAGCCGGCGAGCAGGAGGGACAGGGACGCCACGGCCGCCACCGGCACCAGGGCTCTCTTACGGAACGGGGACATCGGTCCTCCACGGAAGGCGCGTCGGATAGTAACCGTTTGTCGTGGACCGTAGGACGGAGCGCGAGGAATCCACAAGAGGGCGAAGTGAGAATATTTCGCGGCACCCGTAAGAGCCCTGCCTCCGGGTCGGTTTGGCCTGCATGTTGACCTTTGCCGAAGGGACTCCGTAGCGTGGAATACGTTTACTAGCCAGCAGGAGTGCCATGTCCTCAGCCCCGCTGCCCACCGCCGTGTTCGCGATGAACCCGGTCCACCTTCCCGAGCTCTTCCCGCCGCCCCTCATGTCCCGGCTGCGCGAGCTCGTGGCCATCGATCCGGGTCTCGTCGTCCACGACTTCGCCGATACGGCGGCCGCCCCCGCCCTGGCCCGGGCCGAGCTGCTGATCACCGGCTGGGGCTGCCCGCACCTCGGCGCCGAGGCGCTGGACGCCGCTCCCCTGCTGCGGACCGTCCTGCACACCGGCGGCAGCGTCCGCAGCATGCTCGGGGAGGCGTTCTGGGAGCGCGGGCTCACCGTCTCCAGCGCGGTCGGCGCCAACGCGCTGCCCGTCGCCGAGTACACGCTCGCCGCGATCCTGTTCGCCGGGAAGGACGCCTTCCGCCTGCGCGAGCGCTTCCGCGACGAGCACGTCTATCCGGGCCCCGACGAGTACGCGGCGGTCGGCAACCTGGGGCGGCGGGTCGGAATCATCGGCGCCTCCCGGGTGGGGCGACGGCTGCTCGAACTGCTGCGCCCCTTCGATCTGTCGGTCGCCCTCCACGACCCGTACGTGCCGGACGCGGAGGCGAGATCCCTCGGCGCACAGCCGCTGCCGCTGGACGAGCTGCTGCGCGGCAGCGACATCGTCAGCGTGCACGCGCCCGACACCCCCGAGACGTACCGCATGCTCGGCCGGGAGCGGCTCGCCCTGATCCCGGACGGCGGTGTGCTGATCAACACCTCGCGGGGCGCCCTCGTCGACCCCGACGCGCTCACCGACGAGCTGGTCGCCGGGCGGATCAGCGCGGTGCTGGACGTCACCGAGCCCGAGCCGCTGCCCGCCGGCTCCCCGCTCTACCGGCTGCCCAACGTCTTCCTCACCCCGCACATCGCCGGCTCCCTCGGCAATGAACTGGCCCGCCTCGGCGGCACGGTCGTCGCGGAGCTCGAACGTCTCGCCCTCGGCCTCGCCCCCGCCCACGCGGTCCGCCGGTCCGAACTCGCCATCAGCGCCTGAACCCCGTACGACGCCGCCTCGGGAACGACTCCGTCCCGGCGTGCGGCGGCAGGAGCCGCACCCGAAAGGAAGTCCGTCCATGTCGGAATCCACCGCGCCCCGAGCCGTCGCGCGTCGATCGGCAGAACGCAGTTCCGTGGAGGGCGGAGCCGCAGAGCGCAGCTCCGTCGAGCGCGGATCCGTCGAGCGCGGATTCGTCGAGCGCAGGTCCGTCCTCAAACTGGCCGCCGGTACCGCCGGCGTCCTCGTCTCCGGCCAGGTGTGGCAGGCGCCCGCCGCGCTGGCGGCGACCGCCGACCGGACGGGCGCCCGCGACACCGTCGTGTTCGGCGACGCGGCCTCGGAGACGGCGCACGCGCTGACCGCCACGTTCTCCGACGTGGTCACCGGCGGCCTCGACCAGCCTGCACGGGTACTCAACCCCAAGGACACCGCGGACTTCTGGGGCGGCGCCCTGGCCGTGACCATGGCCTGCCGCCCCAAGGGCACCACCTACGTCACGATCAAGCTGTGGGGCTCGGACGCCGGGGAGGAGCTGGGCCGGCTCCAACTCTTCGCCGACGGCAAGCAGATCGGCCACTACCACCTGGGCGCCGTCGACCCGCTCGACATCCCGGCCGCCGATCCCCGTACACCGGGACGGTTCTTCTTCCACACGCTGCCGCTGCCCGCCGACCTCACCGAGGGCCGGACCTCCATAGCCCTGGAGGTCCGTTCCATGGGCCGGATCGCGGGATACGCGCAGTCGGCCGCCGACTACTACAAGGTCAAGTCCGGTCCCAGCAGGGGTGTTTACCGGCTCTACACGCACGACGAGCCGTACTTCGGGCTCACCGCGGACGACGTGACCGGCACCCTTCCGGCCCTGCGGGCACGCACCTCCCCGGGCAGCGAGGTGGTGGACACGATCAACCGGCGGGTCATCGCCCAGGCCGCGGCCGAGGCCGCACGGACCGCGCCGCAGACGGACCTGTGGTACCTGGAGTTCCTGGCCCGGGCCTACGGGATGCCGTCGACGGCCGCCTACCGCAACAGCGCCGTGCCCCTGCAGATCACCAGCAGCCTGGACGCCGTGTACTGGAACTACCTCGCGAACAGCAAGGTGATGACGGACTCCGGTCAGCAGTGGATGGGGCTGGGCCGGGCGGGTCTGGTGCTGCTCCAACTCGCCGACGCCCTCACGCCGTTGCTCGACGAGCCGGTCATCGGCTCGCCGGGGACCATCGCCAACGGCGGCTTCGAGTTCGGCACTTCGCTGCCCACCGGCTGGCGCGCGGTCACCTGGTCGGGACAGGGCACCGTCACCCGTGACACCACCGTCGCCCGTGACGGCACCGCCTCGGCCAAGGTGACGATCCCGGTGTCGGGCACGGTGGGCCTCGCTCCCGGCGCACGCGTCCCGCTCGAACAGGGCACGTACACCTACGACGTGTGGGTCAGGACCGACGGCGTGGGCACCAACGGCGCCTATCTCGACGTCCTCTTCTTCAACGCCTCCGGGACGCTGGTCGGCGGCGACAACAAGTTCTACGCCTCCGCGGGCACCCACGACTGGGAGCACGTCACCGCCTCCCTCGCCACGCCGGCCGGCGCCACCCGGGCCGAGGTGCAGGTGCGGCTGGCGGGCGCGGGCACGGCCTGGTTCGACGACCTGACGCTCACCCCGCCCGCGACGGCGACGACGAAGCCGGTCATCCGCCGGGCCGCGTGGACGAAGATGCTGCTGGACAGCCGCGAGTACTGGCGGCAGCACTTCCCGCAGTACACCAACCAGGCGATCATCTGCGCGATCGGCCTCTATCTCGCCGACCGGGGACTGGAGTTGCTCGGCTCCGACCGCGCGTGGGGCGAGACGAAGGCCCGCGACTACATCCACCAGTCGGTGGGCCTCAAGCCCTGGCTCGGCCCGGAGAACGAGGACGGCACGCCCAAGAAGCCTCTGGGCGGCTCCTATTACCAGGTCACCAAGGCGGGTATCTCCAAGGAGCTCGGATACGCCGGGAACTACGGGGAGTTGCAGGACTGGCTCGCCCTGCTCCATGACGCGGTCATCGGCATCGGCGGGGTCCAGGACACCGTCCTGCACGCGCACCTGGTCAAGATGGCCAAGGCCCGCGCGGTCCTCCATCACCCGGCGCTGGACGCGGACGGCTACCGCACGATGCGTATCGAGGCCGTCGTCGGCTGGCGCGACGCCGAGTACCCCGGGGCCGTCGCCTACGACGAGGGCACCAAGTGGGACGGCCACCCGCTGCGACTCGCGGCCCTGCTGAAGGACCCCGACCTCACCGCGTACGCGAAGCAGTCCATCGCCGAGGGGCAGGTCTTCCCCGCGCTCCAGGGGACCTACGACCTCGGGTCCTCGGCGCGGACCAACCTCAACCTGCTGTCCACCGCCGACGATTACGCCTACGTGAGCGGCGCCGAGGGCAGCGGGGCGCTGCTGCCCATGACGCCGGGGCAGCCGGACCTGGTCCTCACCGACGAGGAGAACGGCCTGGTCGCCGTCAGGCACGGGGACGAGATCCTGTACGCCTCGCTGTACTGGCGGGCCCGCTGGGGCGTCAACCGGCTCGCCCGCGTGCATCTCATCGGCGCCGACGGTATCGAGCGCTCGGCGACCGTGTGGCAGGACGTCAAGTACGTCCCGGACGGCCGCGCCTTCGCCGAACCGGACTGGGTCAACTTCGAGTTCACGGTGGGCGACCTGGTCATCCCCGACGGGGGCTTCCCGCCGCCCGGCGACACCGTGCACCAGGCGTTCGCCGGTCAGGTGCTGCCGCTGGCCAAGGCGCCGGACGACGTGCCGGACATCCCGGTGGGCACCGAGAGCCCGTACGCCGGGCGCACCTCCTTCTACCGGTGCGCGTACGGCCCGTACCTCATCGCCATGAACACGACCTCGGACCGCACGTACACCTTCACCACGCAGGGCTTCGGCGCCTCCGTCGACCTGGTCACCGGCGCCCGGGTGAGCGGCAACACCGAGGTACGGGTGAAGCCGGGGACGACGGTGGTACTGCGCCGCCGCTGACGGTCCGGCGGGAGGAGTCCGGCGCGGGGAACCGACCGTCCCTCGTGACCCGCGCGGGGAACCGACCGTCCCTCATCACCCGCGCGGCCGGGAACGGTCAGGTGGATTCGCGTACCACCAGCCGGCACGGCACGGTGTGCACGCCCCGCTCCGGTTCGGCGCCGATGGCGTCCAGCAGCCGTAGCGCGGCCTGCCGTCCGATCTCGCCGAGGTCGGTGTCGATCGTGGTGAGGGGCGGGCGGCTGGCCAGCGCCATGATGTCCCAGTTGTCGTAGCCCACGATCGCCACCTGCCCGGGGACGTCCAGGCCCTTCTCGCGCAGGGTGTCGGCGACGCCTCGGGCGATCTGGTCGTTGCCGCAGAAGAAGGCGTCCGTGTCCGGTGCCGTACGCAGCACCGCCTCGGCGGCGCGCCGGCCCCACGCCTCGCTCCACTCGCCGAAGTGGACCCGCCCGGTGGCGAGTTGGAGCGCCTCCCGTTCGAGGAGTTCGACCGTGTGGCGGGCGCGGTCCCGGGCGGCCGCGTGGTGCGCCGGACCGGTGATGTGCGCGATCCGGGTGCGGCCGGTGGCCAGGAGGTGCTCGACGGCCAACTGCGCCCCACTGCGGTCGTCGGAGACGACCGAGATGTCGTCCGGGTCGGTGGACGGCGAGAGGGCGTAGACCGTCGGAATCGGCTCGATGCCCTTCAGGGGCGGCCGCGGGTCGGTGCGGCGGCCGGTCACGATGATGCCGTCGACCCGCCGGTCCATCAGGTTGCCCAGATGGTGCTGCTCGCGGATGGCGTCACCGCGGGTGTCGCACAGCAGCACCGAGATCTTCCCCGCGCCGAGCGCGTCCTCGGCGCCGAGCAGCACCGGGGTGCTGAACCGGCCGATGCCGTCCGTCGTCATCAGCCCGACGGTCCAGCTGCGCCCGGTGTGCAGGCTCTGCGCGTGCTGGTTGGGCCGGAAGTCGAGCGCCTCCACGGCCTCCAGCACCCGCTGCCTGGTCTCCGGCCGCATCCGGCCGCTGCCGTTCAGGGCCTTCGACGCCGTCCCGACGCTCACACCGGCCAGCTTGGCGACATCGGCGAGCTTCGCCCGCCCTGTTGGGGGAGAACCTGGAACGGCGGTCACGCGCAACCCTTTTCCTGGACATCATCGACGGCGTTCATCCTGACACCAATCCCCCGGGCTGACCAGCCTCGCTGATGCATCAGTAAATACTTGTGCCACACCTCTTGACTGCACCCTGTGGCGTTCCTACGTTTCCGGCTAGAAAAACGATTGCGCAATCGGGTCGCAGATACCGGGCACCCCCGGTGCGTCCGTCCACCCGCTTCCCGCCTAGCCGTCCGGAGAGCCATGCCCCGCCCCCGTTCCACCGTGCCCTCGTCCCCGACCCCGGCCTCGCCCGGGCAGGGACACGGCCGCACGGGTCCGGTCCGTCCCGGCCCGGGCGCCGAGGTCGCGCTGACCCCCGTCGCCGTAGAGGTGCGCGACGGTTTCTGGGACACCCGCCGCCGCGTCAACGCCCGCACCTCCGTCCCCCAGGGCCCCGGGCTGCTGGAGTCGGCGGGCAACCTGCACAACCTGCGGGTGGTGGCGGGCACGGCCGAGGGCGAGTTCAAGGGCGCCTACCCGTTCGTGGACTCGGACGTCTACAAGTGGCTGGAGGCCGCCTCCTGGCAGCTCGCCCAGGCGGACGACGAGGCGCTCGCCGCGGACGTCGACCGGATCGTCGCCCTCATCGCCGCCGCCCAGCAGGATGACGGCTACCTCAACACCTGGTTCCAGCTCCTCAAGGGCGGCGAGCGGTACCAGGACCTGCGCTGGGGCCACGAGCTGTACTGCGCGGGCCATCTGATCCAGGCCGCGGTGGCCCACCACCGGACCACCGGGCGCCCCGAACTCCTCGACGTGGCGCGGAAGTTCGCCGACCACGTCGACTCCGTCTTCGGCCTGCCCGACAGCGGCAAACCGATCGACGGCATCGACGGCCACCCCGAGATCGAGACCGCTCTGGTGGAGCTGTACCGGGAGACCGGCGAGCGCCGCTACCTGGACCTGGCCGGCTACTTCGTCGACCGGTTCGGCCACGGTCTGCTGGGCGGCGAGGCGTACTGCCAGGACCGGGTGCCGCTGCGCGAGGCGACGGACGTCGAGGGGCACGCCGTACGCCAGTTGTACCTGCTGGCCGCGGCCACCGACCTGGCGACCGAGACCGGCGACAGGCAACTGCGGGCCGCCGCGCAGCGGTTGTGGGCGGCGATGACCGCGACCAAGACGCACCTCACCGGCGGGCTCGGCGCGCACCACGACGAGGAGGACTTCGGCGACCCGTACGAGCTGCCCAACGAGCGGGCCTACTGCGAGACTTGCGCCGCCATCGCCTCGATCCAGTGGAGCTGGCGCCTGGCCCTGCTCACCGGCGGGGCCCGCTACTCCGACCTGATCGAACGCACCCTCTTCAACGGCTTCCTCGCCGGTGTCTCGCTGGACGGGGAGCGCTGGCTGTACGTCAACCCGCTCCAGGTGCGCGACGGGCACACCGACACCGGCGGCGACCAGTCGGCGCGCCGCACCCGCTGGTTCAGGTGCGCCTGCTGCCCGCCGAACGTCATGCGGCTGCTGGCCTCCCTGGAGCACTACCTCGCCTCCACGGACGCCGGCGGCCTGCAGATCCACCAGTACGTCACCGGGCGCTACGCCGGTGTCCTCGACGGGGCCCCGGTCGCGGTGGCCGTCGAGACCGACTACCCCTGGCAGGGCACGATCGCCCTGACCGTCGAGGAGAGCCCCGCCGACCGCCCCTGGACGCTCTCGCTGCGGATCCCGCAGTGGTGCCGTGCCTTCCAGGTCCGGATCGGCGGGACGGTGTACGACCACACGGACGCGCCCCTCGCCGACGGCTGGCTGCGCCTCGAGCGCGCCTGGGCGCCCGGTGACCGGGTCGTCCTCGACCTGGTCATGGAGCCCCGGCTCACCGCCGCCGACCCGCGGGTGGACGCCGTACGCGGATGTGTGGCGATCGAGCGCGGACCGCTCGTGTACTGCCTGGAGCAGGTCGACCATCCGGGCGGCGGTCTCGACGACGTGGTCATCGACACGACCCGTCCGCTCGCCGTGAAGCACCGCCCGGACCTGCTGGGCGGGGTCACCACGGTGGTGGCCGCCGGACATCGCAGGCCCATCCCGGACGCCGGCTGGTGGCCGTACCGGAGCACGGAGGGCGACGGGGCGACGGTGCCCGGCGAGCCCCTCGAACTGACCGCGATCCCCTACTACGCGTGGGCCAACCGCCGGGACGGCTCGATGCGCGTCTGGCTGCCCACCTCCTGATCACCCACCGTTCCCCTGCTTCCTACGAGCCGCATCAGACAACGAGGTCATCGTGAGAAAGTCCCGCCGTACTCTGATCACCGCCATAGCCGCCCTCGGCGCGCTCACCTCCGTCGCGGCCTGCGGGGGTGGGTCCGACTCCTCCGCCTCCGGGTCCGGTGACGCCGGCGGGACGTACACCTTCTGGGACCCGTACCCGCAGTTCGACGCCTCCTCGGCGTGGGGCAAGCTGGTGAGCAAGTGCGGTACGGACGCCGGGGTCACGGTCAAGCGGACGCCGTACGACACCACCGACCTGGGCAACAAGGCGCTGCTCGCGGCCCAGCAGGGCAACGCGCCCGACGTGATGCTGGTGGACAACCCGGTGGTCTCCACGCTGGTCGAGGCGGGCATCCTCAACAAGACGAGCGACCTCGGGCTCGACACGGCGTCGATCCAGAAGAACATCATCGGGGCGGGCACCATCGACGGAGCCTCGTACGGTGTCCCGATCGGCGCCAACACGCTCGCCCTCTACTACAACAAGAGCGTGCTGTCCGCGGCGAAGGTCGATCCGGCCTCCATCAAGGACTGGGCGTCGCTGACGGCGGCCCTGAAGAAGGTCAAGGCGGCCGGGAAGAAGGGGATCACCTTCTCCGCGATCAACACGGAGGAGGGCAGCTTCCAGTTCCTGCCGTGGTTCTGGGGCGCGGGCGGTGACCTCACCAAGCTCAACTCGGCCAAGGGCGTTGCCGCGTTGACGCTGTGGAAGAACTGGGTCGACGAGGGCTACGCGCCCAAGGATGTCCTCCAGAACACCCAGACGACCAGCTGGCAGGAGTTCGCCACCGGCGAGTACGCGTTCGGCGAGAACGGCACCTGGCAGCTCGGCAACGCGGAGAAGGCCGGCTTCGGTTACGGCGTGCTCAGCATCCCGGCGCAGAACGGCGGTTCGGCGCCGGTGCCGACCGGCGGCGAGTTCGTCACGGTCCCGGTACAGAAGGACACTTCGCGCTACGACGTGAGCAAGAAGATCGTCACCTGTCTCACCAACTCCGCGAACCTGCTGGCCACGGACACCACGCTGGCGTACGTCGCGCCCACCGCGGCCGTGCAGTCCGAGCAGGTCAAGGCGGACCCTGCGCTCAAGCCGTGGGTCGACGCGGTGGCCTCGGCGCGCGGCCGCACCAGCGGCGGCCTGGGCACCAAGTACCCGACGATCTCCCAGCCGATGTGGACCGCCGTCCAGTCCGCGGTGTCCGGCGGCAAGAGCCCCCAGGACGCGCTGGACACGGCCCAGACGGCCGCCGGCAAGGGCTGACGCTCGGCTCTCTCCACAGTGTCCCGCCCGGGGCGTCGAGTCGTCCCGGGCAGGCCACCACCCGCATCCAGGAGTTCACATGACCACCGCCCGCGTCGGCCACCGCCCCCGACGGGCCCCGGCCGCCAGGCCCGGCGCGACCGGCACCGCCGGCCCGGC
>NZ_JBEYVC010000141.1:0-27521 GCF_040643855.1 Streptomyces sp. NPDC047072
ACGGCGGTGAGGGGACGGGGGCGGGGGGTGTCCGCCCGCAGCGGCCGGCGTCCATTGCCCTGCACTTCTCAATCGACAGCACCGCCGGACCGAGGACGGATACCCCCCGCCCCCGGCCCCGACCCCCCACCGAACCGTAGGCGTGTTTTTAGGGGCGCGGGGAACTGCGCAAAACGCCCGCCCCCACCGAACCCGCAGACAACCCCCGCCTCACGCCACCGCAGTCAACGGCTTGGCCACATCCTCCAACGACCGCCTCTCCGCCCGCACAGCCAACACCGCCGCCACCAACCCCGCCACACACATCAACCCCGCCCCGATCTGAAACGCCAACACCGTGTCCCCCACCCGCCCCGTCTCCGTAAGGTCGGCGAACAACAGCGGCCCACTGATCCCACCCGCCGCCGTCCCCAACGCATAGAAGAACGCGATCGACATCGCCCGAGTCTCCATCGGGAACACCTCGGACACCGTGAGGTACGCACTCGACGCCCCCGCCGACGCGAAGAACAGCACCGCACACCAACACGCCGTCAACGACCCCGCCGTCAGCGACCCCCGGTCGAACAACCACGCCGTACCGAACAGCAGCAGCCCCGACAGCAGATACGTAGACGAGATCATCACCCGCCGCCCCACCGTGTCGAACAGCTTCCCCAGCACCAGCGGCCCACAGAAGTTCCCGACCGCGATGACGGCGAAGTAGTACCCGGTGTTCCCGGTCGGCACGTCGTAGAACGTCGTGAGGATCGCCCCGAACCCGAACGTGATCGCGTTGTACAGGAACGCCTGCCCGATGAAGAGCGAGAACCCCAGCACGGCCCGCCGCCGGTACCGCGAGAACACCGTCCGCCCGATCTCGACGAACGTGACACTGCGCCGCTGGTGAATCCTGATCGTCCCCTCGGCACGCGGCAACGGCTCCCCCTTCTCCGCCACCACCCGCTCCTCGATCGAGGACACGATCCGCTCCGCCTCCTCGTCCCGCCCATGGATCAGCAACCACCGCGGACTCTCCGGCACATGCCGCCGCACCAACAGAATCACCAACGCCAGCACCGCCCCCAGCGCGAACGTCAGCCGCCACCCCACATCCTTCGGCAGAAACCCCGTGTCCAGCGCGACGATCGACAGCAGCGACCCCCCGACCGCCCCCAGCCAGAAACTCCCGTTGATCATCAGATCGACCCGCCCCCGGTACTCCGCCGGAATCAGCTCGTCGATCGCGGAGTTGATCGCCGCGTACTCGCCCCCGATCCCGAACCCGGTCAGGAACCGGAACAGGAAGAACCACCACGACTCGAAGGAGACGGCCGTCAACGCGGTCGCCGCGAGATACACGGCCAGCGTGATCATGAAGAGCCGTTTCCGCCCCCATTTGTCCGTCAGCCGCCCCCAGAAGAGCGCCCCGACACACGCCCCGGCCACATACAGCGCCGCCGCGATCCCGGTGACCTGCCCGGACGAGATGGCAAGCCCACTGCCCGGCTCGGACAACCGCCCCGCGATGTTCCCGACGACGGTGACTTCCAGACCGTCGAGGATCCACACGGTCCCGAGCCCGATGACGATCGTCCAGTGCCACCGCGACCACGGCAGCCGGTCGAGCCTGGCGGGGATGTTCGTCGTGACGGTACGACCGGTATCGGCCTGCGCTGTGGTCACGGAAGGGCTCCCTCCTCGTCGAGCGAACCCCACCCGGGTGCCCCCGGCCGACCCTCCTACGCCCCCACCACCCGCGACACCGCAAAGATCAGCAACCCCGCCAACGACCCCACCACCGTGCCGTTGATCCGGATGAACTGCAGATCCCGCCCGATGTTCGCCTCGATCTTCCGCGTGGTGTGCTCGGCGTCCCACCCGGCCACCGTGTCGGTGATCAGGGAGGTGATCTCCCGCCGGTAGGTGGTCACCACGTACACCGCGGCCCCCTCGACCCACCCGTCGACCTTGGCCTGCACCTTCGGTTCTACGGCCATCCGCGCCCCCAGCGACAGCAGCGACGCCCGCACCCGCAGCCGCAGCTCACTGCGCTCGTCCTCGGCCGCGGACACGATCATCGAGCGTACGGCGGTCCAGGCGGACGCGATCAGGTCCTGCACCTCGCCCCGCCCCAGCACCTCGCCCTTGAGCCGCTCCACGCGCGCGCGGGTGTCCGTGTCGGACTGGAGGTCGGAGGCGAAGTCCCGCAGGAACCGGTCGAGCGCCCCGCGCGCCGGGTGCGAGGGCATGTCCCGCATCTCCGTGACGAACCGCAGCAGCTCCTTGTAGACCCGCTCGCCGACCTTCTTGTCTACGAAACGGGGCGTCCAGCCGGGCGCGCCGCCCTGCACCGCGTCCATGACCTGCTCGTCGTGGAGCACCAGCCAGTCATGGGCCCGCGTGACCACCAGGTCGACGACCCGCCGGTGCCCCCCGTCCGCGACGATCTTCTCCAGCATCTTCCCGATGCCCGGTGCGATCTCCTGGGCGTCGGCCCGCCGCGTGATCGCCTCGCCGACGACCGCCTGCACGTCGGAGTCCCGCAGCACGGTCAGCGCCCCCCGCAGCGCCGCCGACAGCTCCGCGGTGACCCGGTCGGCGTGCTCGGGCTCGGCCAGCCACGCGCCCAGCCGGCTGCCGATGCCGACGGCCCGCAGCCGCTGCCGTACGACGTCCTCGGAGAGGAAGTTCTCGCCGACGAACTCGCCCAGCGACACCCCGAGCTGGTCCTTCTTGGTCGGGATGATCGCGGTGTGCGGGATCGGCAGACCCAGCGGGTGCCGGAAGAGGGCGGTGACCGCGAACCAGTCGGCCATCGCACCGACCATGCCGGCCTCGGCGGCCGCGGCGACGTAGTCCGCCCAGGCACCGGCACCCTCGTGGGAGGCCCACTTGGCGAGGACGTACACCAGGGCGACGAAGAGCAGCAGCCCGGTCGCGGTGAGCTTCATGCGCCGTACGCCACGCTGTTTCTCCAGGTCGGCGGCGCTGAAGGTGTTCATGGCACGCGCGGCCGCGGCGGGCACCCCGCCCGCGGGAGGTGCCCCCTTGTCATCCACTGTCGTACGGTCCATTCACTCCACCCGTTCGTGATCCCCTGCACACATTGTCCCTTCCTGACCGACTCCCGGAACGGAACAGGAGTTCCCGACGTCAGCCCGGACGAGGGAACGGCAGGGGGTCCGGTCCGCCTCCCCGAGATCCATGCCGCATCATGGGTTCATCAGATCGGAGCCCCGGGCTCCCATCGCCCTAGGAGAACAGCACCACATGACCCGGCGTCATGGTTTCGCCCTGCTCACCGCGATCGTCGCCGTGATCGTGGCCCTTTCCACCGCGATCTACGTCTCCGTGGCGGCCGACAGCGGCACCACGGACCGCACCTCGGAACTGTCCGGCGCCCGCCCCGGCCACCCCTCCGCCGCACCCGCGTCCACCAGCCTGTGGGTCGGCGCCTGGTCCGCCGCCCCGGTCGGCGCCGAGCCCGGCACCGCGACCGACGGCCTCGCGGGCCGCTCGCTCCGCAATGTCGTGCACAGCGGCGTCGGCGGTACGAGTGCCCGCGTGACGCTGTCCAATCTCTACGGCCGGTCCGCGCTGACGATCACCCACGCCTCTCTCGCGCTGGCCTCCGGCACCGGGACGGCCGCCGCGGTCGCCGACACCATGCGCCGGCTGACCTTCGGCGGCAGCACGACGGTCGTCGTGGCGGCCGGCGCGCAGGTCCTCAGCGACGCGGTCGCCCTGACCGTCCCGGCCGGCGCCGACCTCCTGGTCACCACGTACTCCCCGGTCCCGGCCGGCCCGGTCACCTACCACCCGACGGCCCGCCAGATCTCGTACGCCGCCGACGGCGACCTCACCGAGGACGTGACCGGCACGGCGTACACCCAGCCGACCGACCACTGGCGCTACGTCACCGCCGTGGACGTCCTCAGCCACGGCGCCGAGGGCA
Organism: Streptomyces sp. NPDC047072; assembly: GCF_040643855.1. Lineage (NCBI taxonomy): Bacteria > Bacillati > Actinomycetota > Actinomycetes > Kitasatosporales > Streptomycetaceae > Streptomyces > Streptomyces sp. NPDC047072. Next base: position 3,938 of record NZ_JBEYVC010000141.1, read on the forward strand.
CGGTCGTGGCCTTCGGCGACTCGCTCACCGACGGCAAGAACTCCACGCTCAACGCCAACCACCGCTGGCCCGACTATCTCTCCCGACGCCTGAGCGAAGCACTCGCGGAAGGCCGCGGCCTCCCCCGCTACAGCGTCGTCAACGCGGGCATCGGCGGCAACCAGGTCCTCAAGAACGGCCCCGCGGGCCAGGCCCCCACCCCCGAGAACCAGGCAGGCGTGGACCGCTTCACCCGAGACGTCCTGGACCGCCCCAACGTCAAGGTCGTCGTCATCGACCTCGGCATCAACGACATCGGCCGCAACAAAAAACTCGCCGACCCGAAGGCCATCGTCGCGGGCCTCCGCACCCTGGTCCACCAGGCCCACACCCACGGCATCAAGGTGATCGGCGCCACGCTGATGCCGTCCGGCGGCCACAGGGGCTGGACGGAGGCCCGCGAAGAGGTCCGCGAGCAGGTCAACGCGGAGATCCGCAAGGGCAGGGTCTACGACGAGGTGGTCGACTTCGACAAGGCGGTACGGGATCCCTACGACCCCAGAAAGTTCCGTGCCGTGTACGACTCAGGCGACCACCTGCACCCGAGCGACAAGGGCTACGAACGCATGGCGCAGTACTTCGACCTGAACGCCCTGAAGGGCTCAGTACCGGCCCAGCTATGACACTTCAGGGGCGCGGGGCTGTATCGATTTGCGGCTCCGCCGCGTGGGCGCGACCAGCCCCAACGGCGCCGCACCCGCAAACGCACCGCGCTCACCGCTCCCCCCGGCGCCGCCGGTCCCGGTCCCGCTCCCGCTCATGCCGCATCTCGTGACGCCCCTCCAACATCCGCTGATGCGCATCCCGCACCGCCGCCCGACGGTCCAGCTTCTCCTGCCGGCGCTGCTCCCGAGTCCGCTTCCGCTCGACCCCCACCCCACCCCAGAACGCGAACCCGCTCACGACCACCCGAGGCGCCCCCGGCTCCCCCGGAACCCCGTCCTCCCGGTGGTCGAACCCACCCATGATCCCGACCCCCCGGACCACCACCTCGACCCCCGGCGGCACAAGCACCTGCACCCCGCCCATGACCGCGACGCAGTTGATCTCGACCTCACGGTCCGCGAAGTTCGCCTCGCGCAGATCGATCACACCCCCGCCCCAGAAGGCGAAGCAGGTGAACCTCCGGGGCACGGTCCAGCGCCCCTTGCGCTCGAACCCGGACATGATGGCGACGCCCCCGGTCGACGACCCCTCGCCGCCGACGATCCGGGACGCCCAACTCCCGTCCGGTTCGGGCCGCTTCACCATGTCGACGCGGGGAGCGGCCGGCAAGTCCCGGGTGATGGGCGTGAGTTCGCCGTAGGTGCGCGCCTTGTACGTCGCGTCCAGACGCTCCTCGAACTCCTCCATGTCGAGGCGCCCTTCGGCAAGGGCGTCCCGCAGGACCTCGGCGACTCGCTCACGATCGGCATCGGAAGCCCGGAGTTCCGGGAGTTCGTCGGTCATGCAGGGCAGACTACGAGCAACCCCGTGCCACGGCTACGAGACCGCTTTCTCCGCGTACATCTTCGCGATCACCGCCTCGATGTCCGGCTCCCGCACGGAGAGGTCCACCAGCGGGTACTCCGCCGCGACCCGTGCCACCAGCGCCGCCGCCGACTCCCCCGCGGGGAACGCCAGCCACTGCCGCGGCCCCTCCACCCGCACCACCCGCGCCGGTGCCGCCTCGATCGGCGGCAGTTCCCGCTCCAGGTCCACGACGAGCGTGCGCTCGCTCTCGCCGACCTCGTGCAGGCCGGCGAGGGGGCCGTCGTACATGAGGCGCCCGTGGTCGATGACCATCACCCGGGAGCACAACTGCTCGATGTCCTGGAGGTCATGGGTGGTGAGCAGGACCGTCGTGCCGCGCTCGGCGTTCAACTCCCGCAGGAACTCCCGCACCTTGGCCTTGGAGATGACGTCAAGGCCGATCGTCGGTTCGTCGAGGTAGAGGATCTCGGGGTCGTGCAGCAGGGCCGCCGCGATGTCGCCCCGCATCCGCTGGCCGAGCGACAGCTGCCGTACCGGAACGTCCAACAGGTCGCCCATTTCGAGGAGTTGGACGCAGCGGTCGAGGTTCTCGCGGTACCGGTCGTCGGGGATGCGGTACATGCGGTGCATCAGCTTGTAGGAGTCGATCAGCGGGAGGTCCCACCACAGGGTGGTGCGCTGGCCGAAGACCACGCCGATGCGGTGTGCGAGCCGGGTGCGCTCGCGGGACGGGTCGATGCCGGCCACCCGCAGTCGGCCGCCGGAGGGGGTGAGGATGCCGGTGAGCATCTTGATGGTGGTCGACTTCCCGGCGCCGTTGGGGCCGATGTAGCCGACCATCTCGCCGCGGGCCACGGTGAAGGAGAGCGAGTCGACCGCCCGCACCTGCTTCCGCTCCCGCTTGAGGAAGCCGGTCTTCCTGCGTACGTCGAAGACCTTCTCGACGCCGTCGAGTTCGATGAAGGCGTCGTCGGTGAATGTGTCGCCGGTGAATGTGTCCATGGCCCGCTCGCTAACTTCCCGTGCTCCGATACGACTTCAGACTCGACCGCCAGGCCAGACCGGCCAGCGCACAGCAGCCCGCCGCCACCAGCGGGCCCGCGAAGGCCGTCCACTCCGGCAGGCCGATGGGGTACGGCCGCCCCAGCACGTAGGCGGCGGGCACCCAGTTGACGAAGGCGAGCGGCACCAGGAAGGTCAGGCCGCGCACCATGTCCTTGCCGAACACGGTCGGCGGATACTGCAACAGCGTGGTCCCGCCGTACGTGAACGCGTTCTGCGCCTCCGCCGCGTCCTGCGCAACGATCTGGAAGGCCGCGCCCGCCACGAACAGCGAGCAGAAGATCACCGCGCCGCTGACCAGCATCACCGGCACCAGCAGCACCTTGACCGGGGTCCATTCGACGTCCACGGAGAGCAGCGCGTACCCCAGCACCAGCGCGCCCTGGGAGATCCGGCCCAGGCGCCGCAGCGCGAAGTGGTCGGCGCCGATCTGCGCGAGCACCGGCGCGGGGCGCACCAGCAGGGTGTCGAAGGAGCCGTCGCGGATCCGGGAGCCCAGGACGTCCATCGAGCCGAGGACGAGGTCGGCGACACCGAACGCCGTCGCCGACAGGCCGTACAGCAGGGCGACTTCGGGCAGCGACCAGCCGCCCAGCGAGTCGACCTGCGTGAACATCAGCAGGATCGTCGCGAAGTCCAGGCCGGTCACCAGCAGGTTGCCGAGGACCGTGAGGACGAAGGAGGTGCGGTAGGTCATGCTGGACCGCACCCACATCCCGGCGATCAGGCCGTAGGCCCTGAGGCCCTCCGTCACGCGAGACGTCTCAGCCACCCTGGACCACCACCCTCCGCGTCGCCGCCGACTGCACCAGCCGCCCGGCCGCCAGCAGCGCCACCGCCCACACCGCCTGGAAGGCGTACGCCCCGAGCGGGGCGCTCTCCCCCATCAGGACGTCCGCCGGCACCTGGAGCTGCGCCGCCCACGGCAGCAGCCGTACGACGTCGCCGAGCGCCGGGGGGAAGGCGTTGAGCGGCAGCACCATGCCCGAGAAGAAGATCCCGGTGATCATCATGGCCTGGTTGACGCCCGTGCCGTCCAGCAGCCAGAACGCGCTCAGCGCCACCAGGTAGCGGATCGCGAAGCTGACCACCATCGCCAGCAGCAGCGCCACCAGGAAGGCCGCCCAGGAGGTGACGTCGGCGGGCAGGGCCATCGGGAAGAACAGCGCGCCGAACAGGAACGGGATCACGCCCCGGCCGATCATCTGGAACACCGCCCGGCCCAAGTCGCTCGCCAGCCACCACAGTTGGAGGTCGACCGGCCGGTAGAGATCGACCGCGATCGCACCGGTGCGGATGCGCTCCATCAGGTCCTTCTCGACGCCGCCGCCCTGGATCGCCAGCATCGCGTACAGACACTGCCCGAGCCACACATAGGTGACGGCCTGTGTCTGGTCGTACCCCCCGAGGTGCGGTTTCTCGTCCCACAGCGCGAGATAGGTGTAGACGAGGATCACGCCGAAGACGGTGTTGGTGAAGACTCCAGCCGCCGTCGCCGCCCGATAGGTCGCGTACCGCCTGAACCCTCCCACCGCGACGGCCACGTACAACCGCCCGGACCCCACATCCACAGCCCTCCCAGCCCGCCGGACACCGAAGCGCAGGAGCCTAGTCCGGCGGTGGTGACGTACGCCACGCAATTTTCCGGGCGGACGCGTGCCGCGATCGGGAACGGAACGCGTGGTGCGAGAGTCTTCGATTGGGGGCGCAGAACGCGTAACGAGGCGTACGGGAACGTACGGTGCGAATCAGGAGTCCGTGCACGACATGAGCGACGAGCCGCAGCAGCCGAACCAGGGCTGGGCACCACGAGAACCGCAGGCGGCCGACACGCTCGGTGGCCCCATGGGCCCCGAGGGCAAGAAGGCCAAGCGCAAGCGCACCGGGTGGCGGCGGCTGATCCCCACCTGGCGCATGGTGCTCGGCACCTTCATCCTCGGCGTGCTCGTCGTGGCGGGCCTGTTCTTCCTCGGCTACTCCATGGTGAAGATCCCGCCGGCCAACGCCCTCGCCACCAAGCAGTCCAACGTCTACCTCTACGCGGACGGCAGCCAGCTCGCCCGCGACGGCGAGGTCAACCGCGAGAACGTCTCCCTCGCCCAGGTCTCCAAGGACGCCCAGCACGCCGTCCTCGCCGCCGAGGACCGCGACTTCTACTCCGAGTCCGCGATCGACCCGAAGGCGATGCTGCGCGCCGGCTGGAACACCGCGACCGGCAAGGGCAAGCAGTCCGGCTCCACGATCACCCAGCAGTACGTGAAGAACTACTACCTGGCCCAGGAGCAGACGGTCACCCGCAAGGCCAAGGAGTTCTTCATCTCGATCAAGCTGGACCGCGAGAAGTCCAAGGACGAGATCCTGGAGGGCTACCTCAACACCAGCTACTTCGGCCGCAGCGCCTACGGTATCCAGGCCGCCGCCCAGGCCTACTACGGCGTGGACGCCGTCGACCTCGACCCGGCCCGCGCCGCCTACCTCGCCGCGCTGGTCAACGCGCCCAGTGAGTACGACGTCGTCGCGCACCCGGAGAACAAGGCGGCCGCCGAGGCCCGCTGGAACTACGTCCTGGACGGCATGGTCAAGAAGGGCTGGCTCGCCGAGTCGAAGCGGGCGGGCCTGAAGTTCCCGATGCCCAAGGAGCAGACCCTGTCCACCGGTATGTCCGGGCAGCGCGGCTACCTCGTCGAGGCGGTCAAGGACTACCTCGCCAAGAACAAGATCCTCACCGCCGACCAGTTGCAGACCGGCGGCTACCGCATCACCACGACGATCCAGAAGAGCAAGCAGAACGCCTTCGTGAAGGCCGTCAACGACCAGGTGATGTCGAAGCTCAACAAGAAGAACAACAAGGTCGACAACTACGTCCGCGCGGGCGGCGCCTCGGTCGACCCGAAGACCGGCGAGGTCGTCGCGATGTACGGCGGCATCGACTACGTCAAGCAGTACACGAACGGCGCGACCCGCGGCGACTTCCAGGTCGGCTCCAGCTTCAAGCCGTTCGTCTTCACCGCGGCCGTCCAGAACAAGTCCGAGACCCAGAACGGCCAGTTGATCACCCCGAACACCTACTACGACGGCACCAACAAGCGCTCCGTGGTGGGCTGGAGCGGCGGCTCCTACGCCCCGGAGAACGAGGACCAGATGTCCTACGGGAACATCACGGTCCGCACCGCCACCGACAAGTCCGTCAACTCCGTGTACGCGCAGATGGCGGTCGACGTCGGCCCGCAGAAGGTCGAGCAGACCGCGATCGACCTGGGCATCCCGTCCGACACCCCCGACCTGACCGCCACGCCGTCCATCGCGCTCGGCGTGAACACCGCGAGCGTGCTCGACATGGCGGAGGCCTACGCGACCCTCGCCAACCACGGCAAGCACGGCACGTACACGATGATCAAGAAGATCACCAAGGACGGCGAGGAGAGCGTCGAGCTGCCCAAGCGCGCGACCCGCCAGGCCGTCAGCCGCGAGGCCGCCGACACCACCACCAAGGTCCTGCAGAGCGTGATCGAGGGCGGCACCGCGACCGCCGCCCAGGCGGTCGACCGCCCGGCGGCGGGCAAGACCGGCACCGCCGAGGAGGACCAGGCCGCCTGGTTCGCGGGCTACACCCCCGACCTCGCCACCGTCGTCTCCGTGATGGGCCAGGACCCGAAGACCGCCGAGCACAAGTCGCTCTACGGCGCGATGGGCCTGGCCCGCGTCAACGGCGGCGGGCCGCCCACCGAGATCTGGGCGCAGTACACCAAGGCCGCCCTCAAGGGCGTACCGGAGCACGACTTCGACCTCGAACTCCAGGCGGGCGCCGAGGTCCAGGCCCCCGCCACCCAGCCGCCGGCCACCCCGACCACCGAGGGCCAGGACAACGGCGGTCAGGACAACGGCGGCGCCACCGGCGACGACACCCAGGGCCAGACCCAGGGGCAGACCCAGGGCCAGGACAACGGCGGCACCGGCACGTCCGCCGGCTCCACGGACGACGGCGGCACCACGGCGGGTACCACCAGCGGAACCGGGACCACCGAGGGATCGACGGACGACGGCGGCACGACGACCGGCACCAGCAGCGGAACCGGGACCACCGAAGGGTCGACGGACGACGGCGGCACGACGACCGGCACCAGCAGCGGAACCGGGGACACGGTGGGGACGAGCGCGGGCGGCGGCCCGGGCACGTAGCCGGGCCCGGGAAGGCCGCGGGAAGACGAAAGGGGCTGGTGACCACGGTCACCAGCCCCTTTCGGTGCTCTACAGGTACAGGCCCGTCGAGTCCTCGGAGCCCTCGAAGCGGTCCGCGGCGACCGCGTGCAGGTCGCGCTCCCGCATCAGCACGTACGGCACTCCGCGGACCTCCACCTCGGCCCGGTCCTCGGGGTCGTACAGCACGCGGTCCCCCGGCTCGACCGTGCGGACGTTCTGCCCCACGGCGACGACCTCGGCCCAGGCCAGCCGACGGCCCACGGCCGCCGTGGCGGGGATCAGGATGCCGCCGCCCGAACGCCGCTCGCCCTCGCCGTTCTCCTGCCGCACGAGAACACGGTCGTGCAGCATCCGGATGGGCAGCTTGTCGTGATGGGTGCTGTCGTTTCTGTTGGCGCTCACGGCTCAGAAACCTACCTGTCCGACGAGGATCCGTACGCGGCCGGGTCGGCCCTTGCGGTCGCCGGGTCAGCCCTTTCGGCGCCGGGTACCCAGGGCGAGCAGCCCCACGACCCCGACGACGACCAGGGCGACCGGGACGAGGCGCTCCAGCCGGGGCGCGCCCTCCTCGTCCACGAACTGGGCCTTCACGTCCGTCACGGCCTTGTTGACGCCGACGTACGCGCGCCCCAGCGTGTGGTCGATGTTGGAGACGACCTTCGCCTTGGCGTCCCCGACGATCGTCTTGGGGTGCACCCGCACACCGATCTCGTCGAGCGTCTCGGCCAGGGTCTCGCGGCGGCGCTTGATGTCCGCCTCGATCTGCGCCGGGGTTCTGATGTCCGACGTGTCCGCCACGATGGGGCCTCCGCAGTCGCTTCCGGTTGTCCTGGACAGTCTGTCAGTTCCGCGCGCGACCGCACTGTCAGGACCCCCGGTTACGCTGGTCCGATGAGCGAGCGACTCCAGCCCGGGGACGTAGCCCCCGCCTTCACCCTCCCCGACGCCGACGGCAAGGACGTCTCCCTGTCGGACCACAAGGGCCGCAAGGTCATCGTCTACTTCTACCCCGCGGCCCTCACGCCCGGCTGCACGAAGCAGGCCTGCGACTTCACCGACAACCTCGACGTCCTGGCCGGCGCCGGGTACGACGTCATCGGCATCTCCCCGGACGCCCCGGAGAAGCTGGCCAGATTCCGCGACAAGGAGTCCCTGAAGGTCACCCTCCTGGCAGACCCCGACAAGAAGGTCACCGAGGCCTACGCGGCCTACGGCGAGAAGAAGAACTACGGCAAGACCTACCTGGGCGTCATCCGCTCCACGATCATCGTGGACGAGTCCGGCAAGGTCGAACGGGCCCTGTACAACGTCCGGGCGACGGGTCACGTGGCAAAGATCATCAAGGACCTGGGTATCTGAGGATCCGTACCTCCCGCCGAGCGGCCCGCCCCGGGATGCCCGGTGTGGGCCGTTTTACATTTCGGACGTGACTGTCCGATAAACGTCTCGTTACTCCGTACGGGCCGCGAACGTGTGGCCGGGATCGGAGGGGAACATATGGGGGCCAGCGCGTATCCGAGGGAGCGGCTCGAGGAGGCGGCTCGGGGGGCTCGGACGTTGTCGGAGGCATGTCGGAGCTTGGGAGTGGATCCGAAGGGCTCGGCACGGCGGTACGTCTTCGAGCGGATGAAGAAGCTCGGCGTGGATGTCTCGCACTTCGAGCGGGAGGGGGTGAAGTGGACGCGGGAAGTCCTCCAGCAGGCAGTCTCAGCGTCAACGAACATGTGCGAGGTACTGCGGCACCTCGGGCTTGAGGTCGTCGGCGGCCACCACACGCACATCAGCCGCCGGATCAAGGCGTACGGCATCGACGTCTCGCACTTCCGGGTGCCGACACAGCGGGGAAAGGCCTGGCGTCCCCGGACGCCGGAGGGTCTGCTTGTCGAGCAGCCGATCGGCCAGGAGCGCCGTATCCCGAGCGATCGGCTCAGGTGGGCGATGACGGCGTCGGGCGTGCCGGAGCGCTGCACCATGTGCGGCGTGGAAGCGGTCTGGCGAGGGCAGCCGCTCCCCCTGGAGGTCGATCACATCGACGGCAACTGGCGCGACAACCGCATCGAAAACCTGCGGTTCCTGTGCCCCAACTGCCACTCGACGACGGACAGTTATCGTGGGCGCGGGAAGGGTAGGACGTCGTGAGCAGCAACGTGCAGTACACCCGAGAACGTTTGGTCGAGGCTGCCGCCCAGTGCTCCGACATCGACGAGGTCATCGCCTTCTTCGGCACCCGCCCGTACGGCAATCTACGTTGGCACCTTTACAGGCGCTTCGACCACTTCGGCATCGACATCTCGCACTTCAGCCGCTGGTGCAGACTGCCTCGCCCCACAACCGAGCAGTTGCGCACGGCTGTCGCCGGGTCGGCTTCCATCGCGGAGGTACTGCGTACCCTGGAACGACCCGACACCGGCAGGCAACGCGCACTAATGCGTCAGTGGATCGCCGAGGAACACCTGTCGACGCAACACTTCCTAGGGCAAGGACACCAGCGGGGCAAGCCAGGCCCGATCCCCGCCAAGCGCCCCGACCAAATCCTGGTCCAGCACGATGGCAAGCACCGGACGAGGACCCACCTGCTGCGCCGCGCGCTGCGCGAAGTTGGCGTTCCCGAGGTATGCGCCGACTGCGGGACAGGCTCTCAGTGGCTCGGCAAGCCCATGACTCTGGAGGTCGACCACATCAACGGGGACTGGAGCGACGACCGGCGAGAGAACCTGCGGTTGCTCTGCCCCAACTGCCACGCGATCACAAGTACGTGGTGCAGGGGCGGAAGCCGAAATCGTCCGCGTCCCCGGTAGCATGGGTGAGCACGCGCGGCCGTTGCTGAATGGTATAAGCAGAGGTTTTAGGTGCCTCGGGGCATTTGCCCATGTGGGTTCGACTCCCATCGGCCGCACAGAGGGGGCCGTCCAACTGGGCGGCCCCCTTCGCCTCTCAGTCCAACAGCTCCCGCACCACCGGCACCAACGCCCGGAACGCCTTGCCCCGGTGGCTGATCGCGTTTTTCTCTGCCGGGGTCAGTTCCGCGCAGGTTCGGGTGTCGCCGTTCGGCTGGAGGATGGGGTCGTAGCCGAAGCCGTTTGTGCCGGTCGGGGTGTGGCGGAGGGTGCCTTCGAGGCGGCCCTCGACTACGCGTTCCGTGCCGTCCGGGAGGGCCAGGGCGGCGGCGCAGGCGAAGTGGGCGCCGCGGTGTTCGTCCGCGATGTCCGAGAGCTGGGCCAGGAGGAGTTCCAGGTTCGCCTGGTCGTCGCCGTGGCGGCCGGCCCAGCGGGCGGAGAAGATGCCGGGGGCGCCGTTCAGGACGTCGACGCAGAGGCCGGAGTCGTCGGCGATCGCGGGCAGGCCGGTGGCCTGGGCCAGAGCGTGGGCCTTGAGCAGCGCGTTCTCGGCGAAGGTGACGCCCGTTTCCTTGACGTCGGGGATGTCGGGGTACGCGTCCGCGCCGACGAGGTCGTGGGGCAGCCCCGCGTCGGCGAGGATCGCGTGCAGTTCGGTGATCTTCCCGGCGTTGCGGGTGGCGAGGATCAGGCGGGTCATGCCCACCAGTATCGCGGGCGGCCCGTCACTCCGTACCGGCCGCCCTGTCAGCGCCCGCGCCCTACGGCGTGCAGACCTTCGTCAGCTCGCCCGCCGCGTCCGTGATCGGGCTGAGGTCGGGGGTCGCGTCGCCCTTCTCGACCGAGGAGCGGACGTTGCCCACGGCCGTGGAGAGGTCGTCGACCGCCTTGTTGACGTCGGCGTTGTCGGTCTTGTCGCCGATCTCGTCGAGGTTCTTGTCGATGGAGTCGAGGGACTCCTCCAGCTGCGTGGGGTCGTTGGAGGCGTTCTCCACGGCCTGCTGGAGATCCGTGACGCTGTCGGCGATGGCGTCGGCGGTCTGTACGCAGTCGAGCGCCTTGTTCACCGCGTCGCAGCCGGTGGTGAGGCCGACCGTCAGTGAGACGGCGGCCACGGCGGCGGCGATGGTGGCGATACGGCGACTACGGCGGCGTCGGCTCGCGGCCATGGATGTGTTCCCTCCCGTGGGCGGACCCGCGGGCCCCCCGTCGCGGGCCTCGCAGGGCCCTGTTGCTGGCCGGGCGCCCGCTGTGCACAACGGGCGCCCGTACTGGTTCAGACGCGGGGGCGGCCGGCACGGTTGCCCGCGACGACCGCCCTTCTTGGTCTTCCCTTTACCTTTCGAGGACCGTATCAAGCGCCTTGCTCTGGAGCGCGGCGAGTTCCGAGCAGCCCAGGACGGCCAGGCCCAGCAGGGAGTTGAGCTCGTCGCGGGCGAACGGCTCGGCCTCGGCGGTGCCCTGGACCTCGACGAAGCGGCCGTCGCCAGTGCAGACGACGTTCATGTCGGTGTCGGCCTTCACGTCCTCCTCGTAGCAGAGGTCCAAGAGCGGGACCCCTCCCACGATGCCGACCGAGATCGCGGAGACCGTTCCGGTCAGCGGCTGGCGGCCGGCCTTGATCAGCTTCTTGCCCTGGGCCCAGGAGACGGCGTCGGCGAGTGCCACGTAGGCGCCGGTGATGGCCGCCGTACGCGTGCCGCCGTCGGCCTGGAGGACGTCGCAGTCCAGGACGATGGTGTTCTCGCCGAGCGCCTTGTAGTCGATGACCGCGCGCAGGGAGCGGCCGATGAGGCGGCTGATCTCGTGCGTACGGCCGCCGATCCTGCCGCGGACGGACTCGCGGTCGCCGCGGGTGTTGGTGGCGCGGGGCAGCATGGAGTACTCGGCGGTGACCCAGCCCTCGCCGCTGCCCTTGCGCCAGCGCGGGACGCCCTCGGTCACGGAGGCGGTGCAGAAGACCTTCGTGTCGCCGAAGGAGACGAGGACGGAGCCCTCGGCGTGCTTGCTCCAGCCGCGTTCGATAGTGACCGGGCGGAGTTGTTCGGGGGTGCGGCCGTCGATTCGAGACATGGCGCCGAGCCTATCGGCCTCACGGGTGAGCGCCGGACCCGCTCAGCTCACATCCCGTCCGCTCACATCCGTCCGCTCACATCATGTCCTCGATCTCCGCCGCGATCGGGTCGGCGTCGGTGCCGATGACGACCTGGACGGCGGTGCCCATCTTGACGACGCCGTGGGCGCCGGCGGCCTTGAGGGCGGCGTCGTCGACCTTGCCCGGGTCGATGACCTCGGTGCGCAGGCGGGTGATGCAGCCCTCGATCTCCTCGATGTTCTCGATGCCGCCGAGTCCCGCGACGATCTTCTCTGCCTTGGTGGCCATGCCGGTCTCCTCATGCACAGTTGGCCCAACTTCGGGGGCGATCGCGCCGTGTGCACCGAAAGATGACGTCACGGCAACCCAATCGTCCGTGACTGGTCTACACCACCTGACAGGCGGTCGCCAACTGATGAGTTCGGCGGTGTGGGCTGCCGCTGCGCGGCGGTGGCCGGGAGCCCGGGGAGGAGGTCGAGGACGTCACCGGAACGTAGCTCTGCGGTTGCGGAACTGACGGGTTCCTTATAACGGCCCCATCGTGTACAACAGGTCTACACCACTGAGTGGTGTAGACCACCACCCGATGGAGGAAGCGTTATGAGCACCGCCACCGCGCCCTCGGCGGCGCCCACGAAGAAGTGGGGATCAGGCCTGTTCCAGGGCCTGCAGAAGGTAGGCCGCAGCCTGCAACTCCCGATCGCCGTGCTGCCGGCGGCGGGTCTGATCGTCCGGCTCGGCCAACCGGACGTGTTCGGGGCCGACGGTCTGGGCTGGGACAAGGTCGCCTCGGTCTTCAACAACGCGGGCGGCGCGATCACCAACGCTCTCCCGATGCTCTTCTGCATCGGTGTCGCCATCGGCTTCGCCAAGAAGGCCGACGGCTCGACCGCCCTCGCCGCGCTCGTGGGCTTCCTGGTCTACAGCAAGGTCCTGGAGTCGTTCCCGGTCACCGAAGCCAAGATCCAGAAGGGCGCGGACATAGCCGCGACCTACAACAACCCCGGTGTCCTCGGCGGCATCATCATGGGCCTGCTCTCGGCAGTCCTCTGGCAGCGGTTCCACCGCACGAAGCTGGTCGACTGGCTCGGCTTCTTCAACGGCCGCCGGCTCGTGCCGATCATCATGGCGTTCGTCGGCATCCTCGTCGGTGTCTTCTTCGGGCTGGTCTGGGAGCCCATAGGTGAGGGCATCACCAACTTCGGCGAGTGGATGACCGGCCTGGGCTCCTTCGGTGCCGCCCTCTTCGGCGCGATCAACCGCGGGCTCATCCCCATCGGCATGCACCAGTTCGTGAACACGGTGGCGTGGTTCCAGCTCGGCGAGTTCAAGGACGCCGCGGGCCAGGTCTACACGGGCGACTACAACCGCTTCCTGCACGGCGACCCGACCGCCGGAATGTTCATGTCCGGCTTCTTCCCGATCATGATGTTCGGTCTGCCCGCCGCCGCGATGGCCATCGCGCACACCGCTCGCCCCGAGCGCCGCAAGGCCGTCACCGGCATGATGGTCTCGCTCGCCCTGACGTCCTTCGTGACCGGTGTGACCGAGCCGATCGAGTTCTCGTTCATGTTCATCGCCCCGCTCCTCTACGTGATCCACGCGGTGCTGACGGCCTTGTCCATGGCCGTCACCTGGGGACTGGGCGTCCATGACGGCTTCAACTTCTCCGCGGGTGTCATCGACTACGGCATCAACTGGAGCCTGGCCACCAAGCCTTGGCTGATCATCCCGATCGGCCTGGTCTTCGCGGCGATCTACTACTCGGTCTTCCGCTTCGCCATCATCAAGTGGAACCTCCCCACCCCGGGCCGCGAGCCCGAGGAGGAAGTCGAGGATCTCACCAAGGCGTAGGGCTACGGCATGAGAGAGGCCCCCGGGGACACGTGTCCCGGGGGCCTCTCGTGCGTACGGGCCTGAACCCCGTACGGGCTCTTCAGATGTCGTACGACTGGCGTGGTGCCGCCAGGGACACCGGGCCGTCGTACACCGCGCGCGCGTCGGCGAGGTTGACCTGGGGGTCGGTCCACGGGGGGATGTGGGTGAGGACCAGGCGGCGGGCGCCCGCACGGGCCGCCGTCTCACCCGCCTCGCGGCCGTTGAGGTGCAGGTCGGGGATGTTCTCCTTGCCGTGCGTGAAAGCCGCCTCGCACAGGAACAGGTCGGTGTCGCGGGCGAGTTCGGTGAGCGCCCCGCTCAGTCCCGTGTCGCCGGAGTACGTCAGCGACTTGCCGGCGTGTTCGACGCGGATGCCGTACGCCTCCACCGGGTGCGCCACGCGTTCGGTGTGGACCTGGAACGGCCCGACGTCGAACGTGGACGGCTTGACCGTGTGGAAGTCGAAGACCTCGCTCATCGAGGAGGCGGTGGGCGTGTCGGCGTAGGCCGTGGTCAGGCGGTGTTCGGTGCCTTCGGGGCCGTAGACCGGGATGGGGTCGCAGCGGCCGCCGTCGTGGCGGTAGTAGCGCGCGACGAAGTACGCGCACATGTCGATGCAGTGGTCGGCGTGCAGATGGCTGAGGAAGATCGCGTCGAGGTCGTAGAGACCGCAGTGGCGCTGCAGCTCGCCCAGGGCACCGTTGCCCATGTCGAGAAGCAGCCGGAAGCCGTCGGCCTCGACGAGGTAGCTCGAGCAGGCCGATTCCGCGGACGGGAACGACCCCGAGCAGCCGACGACGGTGAGCTTCATAAAGCAGAAACCTCCGCTGGCGGGGAACTTTCGGGAGTGGGAACGGGGGTCGTGCGGTCCGTCGAGCGTAAGGCGCAAAACGTCCGGTCGCTCCTCCGCCAAGGGCTGTTGTGGGGGAACTCACCTGTGGTGTCACCGGTTCGGCTGGACCGGGGGCGCGTGGGGACTGTGAGGGCGCTAACGGCTTGCACAGAGGGCGCGCGGGGCTGATCGCGCGCCGGTAACGTCGTCCTCATGGACACGTCCTGGTGGCTCGCGCTCGCGGCGGTGGTACTGCTCGCGCTGGTCGCGACGCTGGTGGACGGCTGGGGTCGCGGGCACCGCGGTCACCCGGGCCGGCGGTCGCGGTCCGCGGCGGGGGTGCGGCCGCGGCCGACCGAGATCTGGTGGGCGAACGTGCCGTACGAGGACGGGCCGGGCGGCAAGGACCGGCCGTGCCTGGTGCTCGCGGTGCGCGGGGAGCGGATCACCGTCGCGAAGATCACCAGCAGATACCGGGACGAGAAGGCCGGGGTGATCCCCCTTCCGCCGGGTTCGGTGGGGGACGCCCGGGGGCGGGCGAGCTTCCTGGAGACGGACGAGCTGCGGGACGTACCCGCGTGGGAGTTCCGCCGGAAGGTGGGGGTGGTGGACCCGGTCCTGTGGGATCAGGTCCGTCACCTCGCGGGCTGACGCCCCACGACACCTACGCCCAGAGCTGCCCCTGCAGCGTCTCGATCGCCTCTTCTGTCGTCGCCGCCGTGTACACGCCCGTCGACAGGTACTTCCAGCCGCCGTCCGCCACGACGAACGCGATGTCCGCGCTCTCGCCGGCCTTCACGGCCTTGTTGCCGACGCCGATCGCCGCGTGCAGGGCCGCGCCCGTGGAGACGCCCGCGAAGATGCCCTCCTGCTGGAGGAGTTCGCGGGTGCGGGTCACCGCGTCCGCGGAGCCGACCGAGAAGCGGGTCGTGAGGACGGACGCGTCGTACAGCTCCGGTACGAAGCCCTCGTCCAGGTTCCTGAGGCCGTACACGAGGTCGTCGTAGCGCGGCTCGGCGGCCACGATCCTGACGTCCGGCTTGTTCTCGCGCAGGTAGCGGCCGACGCCCATCAGCGTGCCCGTGGTGCCGAGGCCCGCGACGAAGTGGGTGATGGACGGGAGGTCCGCGAGGATCTCGGGGCCGGTCGTCGCGTAATGGGCGCCCGCGTTGTCGGGGTTGCCGTACTGGTAGAGCATCACCCAGTCGGGGTGCTCGGCGGACAGCTCCTTGGCGACCCGTACGGCGGTGTTGGAGCCGCCCGCGGCCGGGGACGGAATGATCTCGGCGCCCCACATGCCGAGCAGCTCGCGGCGCTCCTGCGAGGTGTTCTCGGGCATCACGCAGACCATGCGGTAGCCCTTGAGCTTCGCGGCCATGGCGAGGGAGATGCCGGTGTTGCCGGACGTCGGCTCCAGGATCGTGCAGCCGGGAGTCAGCCGGCCGTCCTTCTCCGCCTGCTCGATCATGTGCAGGGCGGGACGGTCCTTGACCGAGCCGGTGGGGTTACGGTCTTCCAGCTTCGCCCAGATGCGGACGTCCTCGGACGGCGAGAGCCGCGGCAGGCACACCAGGGGGGTGTTGCCGACCGCGGCCAGCGGGGACTCGTACCGCATCTCAGACCATGCCGCCGGCCACGGCCGGCAGGATCGTCACGGTGTCGCCGTCGGACAGCTTGGTGTTGATGTTGTCCAGGAAGCGGACGTCCTCGTCGTTGAGGTAGACGTTGACGAAGCGGCGCAGCTTGCCGTCGTCCACGATCCGGGCCTGGATGCCCGCGTGCCGGGTCTCGAGGTCGTTGAAGAGCTCGGCGAGGGTGTCCCCGGTCCCCTCCACCGCCTTCTCGCCGGAGGTGTAGGTGCGGAGGATGGTCGGGATGCGGACCTCGATGGCCATGGTTGCGGGCTCCTGTCGGAAGTAAGGGGTGGTGGGCGCGCGCGACGGCGCGCCGCGGCTCACGGCCGTTCGGCGGCAGGGAACGTCAACAGATGGCGCTGTTCAGCCTGCACAGGTCGACGTGCAGCCGCGCCACGAGCAGCACGCTCGGCGTCTTGTCGCTCACGTCGTGGGAAACCATGGGGTCATCGTATCGATTCCCCGTCCGGGTCCCGGAATGTGATCCCACATCGTGGACGAATCGCGGCCGGTGAGTGAGATACGCAGCTCAGGCGGACGCCCGCCGGACGAGCCGGGTGGGCACGATCGCCGAGGGCAGCTCCGTCGTCCGCTCGAACAGCAGCCGGGCCATGAGGCGGCCCATCTCCTCGACGTCCTGGTGGACGGTGGTCAGCAGAGGGTCGGTGGCCTCGGCGATCGCCGTCAGGTCGTCGAAGCCGATCACGGCCACGTCCTCGGGCACCCGGCGCCCGCGCTCGCGCAGGGTCCGCAGCACCCCGGAGGCCATGAGGTCGGAGGCGGCGAACACGGCGTCCAGGTCGGGGCGGCGGTCGAGGAGGGCGGCCATCGCGTCGGCGCCGCCCTGCTGGGTGTAGTCGGCGCGTTCGGTCAGCTCGGGCGGGGCGTCCGGGAGGACGTCCCGGTAGCCGGCGAGCCGGTCGGCGGCGGAGTGCTCCTGGTCGTAGGGGCCGGTGACGGTGGCGACGCGGGTGCGGCCGAGGGCGACCAGGTGCTGGACGGCCTGCCGCGCTCCCCCGCGGTTGTCGCCGTCGACGCAGGCGTGGGCCCGTACGGTGCCGCCGTCGCGCAGGAGGGGGCGGCCGCCGAAGACGACGGGGATGTCGAGCCGGTCGGTCATCTCGTGCAGCCGGTCGCCGGGGTGCAGGGCGAACAGCACGGCGCCGTCGACATGGCCGCCGGCGAGATAGTCGGCCACGCGCGTGTAGTCGTCGGGTTCGTCGAGGAAGAGCAGGACCGCCTGGGCGCCGTACCCGGCGAGTTCGCGGCGCACACCGCGCAGCAGGCAGTCGAAGAACGGGTCCAGGAAGAGGCGGTTCTGCGGCTGGGGCGCGACCACGGCGACGGCGTTGGTGCGGTGGGTGACCAGCTGGCGGGCGGCCTGGTTGGGGACGTAGCCGAGGTCGGCGATGACGCGCCGGACCTGCTCGACGACCTCGGCGCGGACCCTGGGCTCGCCGTTGATCACCCGGGACACGGTGGACCGGGAGACCCCCGAGTAGCGTGCGACATCCTCCAGGGTGGGCCGTCGTCCGTGCGTCCTGCGCGTCAACCTGCGCTCCTGGGTGGGGAGTTGATCGTCGCTACGAGCCTAGTACGCGTCGACGACCGTGACCTCCTCCTCCGTCACCTCGCCCTCGACGATCCGGAACGAGCGGAACTGGAAGTCGCCGAGGCCGTCGGTGTCCGCCGTCGAGACCAGGACGTAGTGGGCGCCGGGTTCGTTGGCGTAGGAGATGTCCGTGCGGGAGGGGTAGGCCTCGGTCGCGGTGTGGGAGTGGTAGATGACCACCGGCTCCTCGTCACGGTCGTCCATCTCGCGGTAGAGCTTCAGCAGGTCGCCGGAGTCGAACTCGTAGAACGTCGGGGACATCGCCGCGTTGAGCATCGGAATGAACCGCTCCGGCCGGTCCGCCCCGGCCGCCCCCGCGACGACGCCGCACGCCTCGTCGGGATGGTCCTTGCGCGCGTGCGCGACGATCTGATCGACGAGGGCCTGGGTGATGGTCAGCATGTCGGCAAGGATAAGCAGGTGGGCCGCCCCATACCGAGGTTCGGTACGGGACAGCCCACATAGCGGACACCCACCTAAGGGGCGCGGGGAACTGCGCGACAAGCCCCCACCGGCCCGCAGCCGACCGACGACCTACCCGACCTTCTCGAACTCCGACTCGGGCCGCGAGGCGATCCCCGGGTTACGAGACTTCAGCACAGCCCAGCCCACGCCGAGCGCCGCGGCCCAGCCCGCCATCACATACAGGCACACCCGCGAGTCCGCGTCGTACGCGATCAGGCCGGTGACGAACAGCAGGAACACGATGGCGATCCAGCTGCACACCGACCCGCCCGGCGCCGGGAAGGACGACGCCGGCAGGCGACCCGCGTCCACCGCGCGCCGGTACAGCACATGGCTGATCAGGATCATCAGCCACGTCCAGATGCCCGCCGCCGTCGCGACCGAGGTGACGTAACCGAACGCCTTCTCGGGGACGACGTAGTTCAGGACCACGCCGATGCCCATGAAGAGGACGGACACCGTGATGCCGAACGCGGGCGTCTTCGTGGACGACAGCTTCCGGAAGACGGCCGGCGCCTCACCGCTGTCGGCCAGGTTCCGCAGCATGCGGCCCGTGGAGTACATCCCGGAGTTGCAGGAGGAGAGCGCGGCGGTCAGCACGACGAAGTTCACGATGCCCGCGCCCGCCGGGATGCCGATCTTCGCGAACGCCTCGACGAACGGCGAGACGCCCGGCGCGAACTCGGTCCACTTCACGACGCAGAGGATGACGGTGAGCGCACCGACGTAGAAGAGCGCGATCCGCCACGGGAGGGTGTTGATCGCCTTGGGGAGCGTCTTCTCGGGGTTCTCGGACTCGCCCGCCGTGACGCCGACCAGCTCGACCGCGAGGTAGGCGAACATGACGCCCTGCAGGGTCATCAGGGAGGAGCCGACACCCTTGGGGAAGAAGCCGTCGAAGGCCCACAGGTTGGAGACGGCGGCGGTGTCGCCGGCGCTGCTGAAGCCGAAGGTGAGCACGCCGAGGCCGATGACGATCATGCCGATCAGGGCGGTGACCTTGACCATCGAGAACCAGAACTCGAGCTCGCCGAAGACCTTCACGGAGATCAGGTTGACCCCGAAGAGGATCACCAGGAAGGCGAGCGCGGTCACCCACTGCGGGACGTCCGGGAACCAGTAGTTGACGTAGATCGCGGCGGCCGTCAGCTCGGCCATGCCGGTGACGACCCACATCAGCCAGTACGTCCAGCCGGTGAAGTAGCCGAAGAAGGGGCCGAGGAACTCGCGGGAGTACTCGGCGAAGGAGCCGGACACCGGCCGGTAGAGCAGGAGTTCGCCGAGCGCCCGCATGATGAAGAAGACGATCACGCCGGCGAGGGCGTACATGAAGATGAGGCTGGGACCGGCCTTGGCTATGTTCGCGCCGGCTCCCAGGAAGAGCCCGACGCCGATGGCGCCGCCGATCGCGATCATCTGGACCTGACGGCTGCCGAGCCCGCGCTCGTAACCCTCTTCGGGTGCGTTGTCGACCTGAGCGGAGGTCATATGTGTGGTGCGCCTTTCTCCACACCGACCCGGGCCTCTCGTCGGCCTCGGATCGGTTCTCGATCCCCCCGGATTGATGGAGTGGTGCCTGGCCGGCGGTTACCGGCTCCGTGGCGCACCCGGCGGACATACGGGTGGTGTTCGCCGGGCGGTCGTGAAGATTTATCACGGCCGCAACAGAGATCATCGGGGCGGGATATGGCGCAGACCACAGGAAGAAGCGGACAAAGGGCATGCTCGACGGACGAAGGTCATCAGTCCGGTGACGTGATCGTTATCCGGATCTGAGCATCCCCTGAGCAAGGCACTTCACGGCATAAGTGTCGTGACGAGGGTCTCCTGGAGGCCGCCCAGCCACAGGTACGCCATCACCATGGGCTTACGGGGGTCCTCGTCCGGGAGCCGGTAGAGGAGGTCGGTGTCCTCCTCGTCGGCGATGTCGAGGCGGGAGCCGATCGCGAGGCGCAGGTCGTTGAGGGCGCCGAGCCACTGCCGGGACTCCGCCACGGACAGCTTGAGCACCGCCCCGCCGTCCCCTACGGAGTTGAGCGCGTCCAGCGTGCGGACCACCGCGAGGGCGTTGTCGCGCTTGCCGGCCCTGAGGTCGTTCTCGGTGTAGCGGCGGAACTCGGCGGAGTACTCCCGCTGTTCCTCGGCCTCCTTGGCCTCGGGCGTGCCCTCGGGGTCGCCGTACGCGTCCGGGAAGAGCCGGCGGAGCACCGGGTCGGACGGCGGCTCGCTCGGCCCCTCCGCGAAGAGCTCGGCGAGCGGGTCCTCGGGGGCGTCGCCGCCCGGGCCCGGGCCGATCAGCTCCAGGAGCTGGACGGCCAGCGACCGGATGATGGAGATCTCGACGTCGTCGAGGGCGACGGCCGCGCCGCCGCCGGGGATCGGTTCGAAGGTTCCTGGCATGAAGTCGGTCGTCTACTTCCGGTCCTGCTGGAGGGTGGCCCACAGACCGTAGCCGTGCATCGCCTGCACGTCGCGCTCCATCTCCTCGCGGGTTCCGCTGGAGACGACCGCTCGGCCCTTGTGGTGGACGTCGAGCATGAGTTTGGTGGCCTTGTCCTTCGAGTACCCGAAGTACGTCTGGAAGACATAGGTCACGTAGCTCATGAGGTTGACCGGGTCGTTGTGGACGATGGTGACCCAGGGGACGTCCGGCTCGGGTACGGCGAAGACCTCCTCCGCCGACTCGGTGCGTTCGATCTCTACGGGAGCGGGTGACGTCACAGGCCCCATGCTGCCACGGTCCCTACAAATCGTCACACTGACGCGAAGGCGTGTAGCATCTCGTCCTATGAACACAGCGGACCTTGGGCTGCCGGTGGACGTTCCCTCGACGGCGCTCTTCACGGACCAGTACGAGCTGACGATGTTGCAGGCCGCGCTCAGGGCGGGGACCGCCGAGCGGCGCAGCGTGTTCGAGGTCTTCACCCGGCGCCTGCCGGAGGGGCGCCGCTACGGCGTCCTCGCGGGCACCGGGCGGGTCCTGGACGCGGTGGAGAACTTCCGCTTCGACGCGGACGTCCTCGGCTTCCTGCGCGAGCGGGGCATCGTCGACGAGGAGACCCTGGACTGGCTCGCCTCCTACCGCTTCTCGGGCGACATCTGGGGCTACCCGGAGGGCGAGGTGTACTTCCCGGGCTCGCCGATCATGCGGGTGGAGGGCTCCTTCGCCGAGTGCGTGCTCCTTGAGACCGTGATCCTGTCGATCCTCAACCACGACTCCGCGATCGCCGCGGCCGCCTCCCGGATGGCCTCGGCGGCGGGCGGGCGGCCGCTGATCGAGATGGGGGCCCGCCGCACCCACGAACTGGCCGCGGTCGCCGCCTCGCGCGCCGCCTACGTCGGCGGCTTCACCACCACCTCCGACCTCGCGGCCGGGTTCCGCTACGGCATCCCGACCGTCGGCACCAGCGCCCACGCCTTCACCCTGCTGCACGACCACGAGCGGGACGCCTTCCAGGCCCAGGTGAACTCGCTGGGCCGGGGCACCACGCTGCTCGTGGACACCTACGACGTCGCCGAGGCCGTCCGTACGGCCGTGGAGGTGGCCGGGCCCGAGCTGGGCGCCGTGCGCATCGACTCCGGTGACCTGCTGCTGGTCGCGCACCGGGTGCGGCAGCAGCTGGACGAGCTGGGCGCGACGAAGACGCGGATCATCGTCACCTCCGACCTCGACGAGTACGCCATCGCCTCGCTGGCGGCGGCGCCGGTGGACGCGTACGGCGTCGGCACCCAGCTGGTGACCGGGTCCGGGCATCCCACCTGCTCGATGGTCTACAAGCTGGTCGCGCGCGCCGAGTCCGCCGACGTGAAGGCGCCGCTGATCCCGGTCGCGAAGAAGTCGTCCGGCGGCAAGAGCTCGATGGGCGGCCGCAAGTGGGCGGCCCGGCGCCTGGACGCGGACGGCATCGCGGAGGCCGAGGTCGTGGGCACGGGTCCGGTCCCGGCGGGGCTGGTCGACCACCAGCTGCTGGTCGAGCTGGTCAAGGCCGGCGAGGTCGTCGCCCGCGAGCCCCTGGACGTCGTACGAGAACGCCACGCGTCCGCGCGCGCCAACCTCCCCCTGTCCGCAACCCAGCTCTCCCGCGGAGAACCGGTCATTCCGACGGAGTATGTCAACGGGCGTACGGGTAATTAGGGGCTGTCCGGCCCGAACGCGCCCGGTAATGCCCCCTCCCGTAGCGTCCCCGAAGTCTCTAGGCTCGTAAGTTCACCCATCGTGAAGGACACCCACCATGCGCCGCGCCTTGATCGTCGTTGACGTGCAGAACGACTTCTGCGAAGGGGGCAGCCTGGCGGTGGCCGGGGGTGCCGATGTGGCCGCCGCCATCACCGAGCTGATCGGACAGGCGCCGGCCGGGTACCGGCACGTCGTGGCGACCCGCGACCACCACATCGCGCCCGGCGGGCACTTCGCCGACAACCCCGACTTCGTGCACTCCTGGCCGGCGCACTGCGTCGCCGGGACCGAGGGGGTGGGGTTCCATCCGAACTTCGCCCCGGCGGTCGCCTCCGGCGGGATCGACGCGGTCTTCGACAAGGGGGCGTACGCGGCGGCGTACAGCGGGTTCGAGGGCGCCGACGAGAACGGCGTGACCCTGGGCGACTGGCTGCGGGCCCGGCAGATCGACGAGGTCGACGTCGTGGGCATCGCCACGGACCACTGCGTGAAGGCCACGGCACTGGACGCGGCCCGCGAGGGCTTCCGTACGCACGTCCTGCTGGACCTGACGGCGGGTGTCTCCGACGGTACGACCGAGAAGGCGATCGAGGAGATGCGGGCAGCGGGGATCGAGCTGTCGGGCAAGCCGGTGGTGTAGGCGACGCCATACCGCTGGAGGCCGGTCCGGCACCGCCGGATCGCGCCGTCGCGGCTGAGCGCCGTCGCGGCTGAGAAGAATTACGCCGACGCCGCAGGCCTGCGCAGCAGGCTCCTGATCGGGTGCCACAGTTCCTGGACCAGGTCCGGGGGTGTGTCGACACCGTTGTCAGGGGCCGTGCGCCATATCAGGCCGTCCGGGTGGTGGAGTACGGCCGTGATCTCGTCCGGGGTCGGCGGCGCGCCGTTGCCCCGCAGGTAGACCGCGCGCAGCCCGAGATTGCGCAGCCTGGTCAGGGCGCGCGCCCGGTTCTGGGCGTGGACGAGTACGCGCACGCTGCCGTCGACGGCGGCGGGGCGGGGCAGGTTCAGCGCCACCACCACTCTGCCGTTCGGCAGCTTGCAGAAACCTCCTGCGGCCATGCGGTCACACCCCCGTGTGCGTCGGTGTCAATAAGAGAGCCACAGCACGCACCTAAACACGATCGGCGGCAACCCGCCAGGGGTTGCCGCCGATACGCTTCTGACCTGCTGTTTTACTTTTACTGTCGTCCTCACGCGCGCGGATCCGCGCCGACAGCACGCGCGGCAGGAAGGTCGCCGGATACACCCACACGAACCGGGAGACGACGACCACGAGG
>NZ_JBEYVC010000142.1:0-27218 GCF_040643855.1 Streptomyces sp. NPDC047072
CCTGAAGACCTTCTGGGAGGCGCACGACCCGACGCAGGGCTTCCGCCAGGGCAACGACGTGGGCACGCAGTACTGCTCATGACCTCGTCGGGGGGCCGGTCGCCGAGCGCGAAGGCCCGCACCGCGCTGCGCAGCTGGCCCATGGTGGCCGCCGCCTGCACACCGTGCCCCTGTACGCCCGTCGTGAAGAAGATCGGCTGCTGGGCGTAGGACGTCGTCGAGGTGCGCAGATACGTTTCCGTACCGCCGAAGCTCTTGACGCCGACCGCGACCTCCTCACCGGCGGTGGCCACCTTGGCCCACGCGGCGAGCAGATAGGTGTTCCCCGCGGTCAGACCGCTCACCGTCTGGATGGCCCCGCTCGCACTGGCCGCCGTCTGGAGGGCGTAGGTACCGGTGCGGGCGTTGGACGCGGCCACACTCGACGCCGTGCCGGTGCTCTGCGCCCAGGGCGTCAGCGCGCCGGTCTCGAAGCCGGGGTTGGTGATCGCGTTGGTCGCCGAGGTCAGCGGCTCCACCGCGAGGTCGTCGCAGTAACCCGCGCCGCTGCCACCGGAGTTCTTCCAGCAGTAGACGGTCGCGGAGGTGCTGGACGAGCCGGTGGTGAAGAGAACGGCCGCCTGGGTGTACGACGTCGTGGCGATGTTGGTGTACGTCTCCGTGCCGCCGAAGTCCTTCACGCCGATCGCCAGGGTCTCCCCCGCGTTCGCCACCTTGGCCCAACCCGTGAGCAGATACGTGGTGTTGGGGCTGAGGCCGGTCAGTGCCTGGTTCGCGCCGCTGCCGCTCGCCGCTGTGGTCAGCGCGTAGGTCCCCGTGCGGCCGTTCGCCGCCGTCACGGAGGAGGAAGTGCCGCTGGCCTGCGTCCAGGGGCTCAACGCACCCGTCTCGAAGCCCGCGTTGGTGAGCAGGTTGCCGCCCGTGCCGTTGTAGGCACCGATGTTGGGGGTGGCCGTGGCGGAGACCGTGTTGCCGAAGGCGTCCTTGCCGCCGTTGGAGCTGATGACCGCGCCGGCCCGGATCACGGGCGAGGACGGGTGCACCTGGTAGGCGTTCGTGCCGGTGTAGGACGAGGAGCCGTTCGTGTTGCCGGGGTTGCGGAACTGCGGGTCGGCGGTGACCTTCGCCGAGTCGGCGGGCTCGGAGGACGGGTGGTTGCCGTAGAAGAGGTTGTTGGAGTAGACGGACGCGCCCGTGGTGGAGAAGTAGCCGCCGGTGCCGTAGTTGAAGACCGCGTTGTTCTTGAAGGAGAGCGCGCCGGAGATGCTGGTGCCGGCCCGGGAGTACAGGATCGGGGTGTTCAGGCCGCTCTTGTTGACGTAGATGCTGTTGTTGTAGATGAGCGGGACCGCGGATGAGCTGCCGCTCTGGTTGGGGACGCCGCCGACGAAGTGGAAGACGCCGGTGCCGTGGGTGGGGGTGCCCGAGGTGGGGCAGCCCGCGTTGGAGCCGTCGTTCTCGCTGATGTTGTAGCGGATCACGGTGCCGTCGCTGGGGACGGTCGAGGTGGGCTCGTTGGCGATGGTGAAGGGCGGCATGACGAGCATGAAGCCGCCGAGGTTCTGGTGGCTGTAGTTGTACTGGAACGTGGTGTTGTGGTTGCCCCAGTCCACGTCGTAGCCGGTGCCGTCGGCGCCGTTGACGTGGCAGTAGACCTCGTTGTTCTGGACCACGGTGTTGGAGCTGCCGGACATCCAGATGCCGGCCGAGGCGCCGTTGCAGTACTGGCCGGAGGGCGGGCAGGTGTTCTTCGCGCCGCCGTAGCCGGCCTTGTTGCCGTCGATGAGGGCGCCGTCGTTCTTGACGACGAGGATGTCGTCCGCGCCGTCGTAGGTCATCGTGTTGGAGCGGATGACGGTGCCGGTGGTCAGGCCGGTGCCCTGGCCGTCGCCGTCCGGGGTGACGGCGACGGCGATGCGGTCGACGTGGTCGAAGGTGTTGTTCTCGACCACCACGTCGTCCCAGGTGGAGACGGGTGTGGTGTGGTCGGTCTGGACGCCCACGCCGGCGTTGGTGGCGTACCAGCCGCCCGGCCAGCCGCTGATGTTGTGGATGTACATGTCGTGCACCCGGATGTGGTGCAGGATCCCGCCCGAACTGTTCTCGGCCAGCACGCCGGAGCGGTAGGCGGGCGAGGCGGCGGAGTTGACCAGCTCCAGGCCGCCTATCTCCCAGTACTGCTGGTTGAGCAGGTGGATGACGGGGCCGGTGGCGCCGTTCGCGTTGATGACGGGCTTGGCGCCGCTGCCGTAGGCGCCCATGGTGATCGGGCTACCGGAGGCGCCGGAGCCGCCGGGGGTGAGCTGGCCGGTACAGGTGGTGCCAGCCGCGAAGAGGATGTTGTCGCCCGCGCCGAAGGTGGTGCCGTTGACGCTGCTGACGGTGTTCCAGGGGCTGGCCTGGGTGCCGCTGCCGTTGGTGGCGGCCGAGCAGTTCACGTAGTAGGTGGTGCCGGCCGCCAGTGCGGCGTGGGCCGGGACCAGGAGTGCTCCCGCCAGCATGGCGAGGAGGGTCAGAACGCGGGATGCCCGGCGGGCCGGACGCGTCGTTCCGCGACGCTTCATTGCGACGCTCCTTACTGGGTGATCGAGTCCTCCGTGCCGCGGATCGGGACACGGGGCTTCCTGCGCCGGGCGCGTGCGGCTCAAGCGGCGGAGCGCCCGGGATCCTTGGCCGCCGCGCGGCGGCAGCGGGCTACCGTGCGGCGAGCGCGTCCAGGGCGGACTGCTGGAGGACGGAGGCCGACGTCTCCAGGACCGAGGCGTGCCGCATGCCCTCCGGCAGGCCCAGCGAGACCGGCTCCCAGGTGACGCCGTCCCGGCTGCGGGTCGCGCCGTACCTTCCTTCGAGGAAGTGGTCGAAGATCATGATCCAGTCGCCGTCGCGGCGGAACAGTGAGGGTCCCTCCGCCAGGGACGGGGTCACCGGGCCGTTCGGTGTCACGTACGGGCCGCCGGGTGTGTGGAACGTCGTGAGGTGGATGTCCTTGTGGGCGGTGGAGGTGTCGTTGACCCCGCGCTCGTCCTTGAAGGCCATGAGGAAGCCGCCGCCGGCCAGCTCCCTGACGGTGGCGTCGATGACGGAGTGACCGGGGTCGAAGAAGACGCCGGGCGCGGAGTAGGTGCGGAAGTCCTCGGTGGTGCAGTGCCAGATGCGGTGGTCCTGGGTGAGGTGTTCGAAGTCCCGGCCCTCGGCGGTACCGCCCGGCTCGACCACGGACGACCAGATGAGGTGGTACAGCCCGGTCGCGCGGTCCAGGAAGAACTCCGGGGCCCAGGCGTTGAGGGCGCCCGGCACCCCGGCCATCGCGGGAACCAGCCGCTGGTCGGACCAGGTGAGCAGGTCGGCGGAGGTGGCGTGGACGATGTACGGGCTGGTCCAGCCGTCGGTGGCGAGCAGGTGGAACAGGCCGTCGGGGCCGACGCCGATGAACGGGTCCCGCAGCCGGCCGGTGCCGACCGTGCCGCGCAGGACCGGCCGCCCCTCGTTCACCGCCACGAAGGACTCGCCGTCGTGGCTGTGGGCCAGGTGCAGCGCCTCGTCGGCGTCGGTGAAGTAGGAGAGCACGTACATCGGTGGGGGGTCCTTCCGGGACGGTGGCGGCAGGGCATGACGGCATGGCCGTACGACGGGCGGCGGTACGGCGTGGGCGGGTGAACCGGTGTCCTGGTGTCAGGACTTGACGGCACCGGCGGACATGCCGGCGACCACATGGCGCTGGAGGAAGACGAAGATCAGGAAGAGCGGCGCCACGCCGAGCAGCGCGGCCGGGAAGAGGGTCGTCGGCTGCACGGTGTGCGGGTCGATGAACGAGTACGCGTTCACCATGACCGTGCGCTTGTCGGGGTCCTGGAGGAACACCAGCGGGACGATCAGGTCGTTCCACACCTGGAGCGAGACGAAGGTCAGCAGGGTGCTGGTGATGGGGCGCAGCAGCGGCAGGATGACGGTGAAGAAGGTGCGCAGCGCTCCGCAGCCGTCGAGGGCCGCGGCCTCCTCCAGGTCGGTGGGGATGGAGCGGATGAAGCTGGTGTAGAAGAACACCGCGACCGGCAGGAACATCGCCGTGTAGACGAAGACGACGCCCGCGTAGTTGTCCAGCAGGTTCAGGTCCCGCATCAGCAGGTACAGCGGTGCCACGACGACGA
The DNA here is from genome assembly GCF_040643855.1 of Streptomyces sp. NPDC047072. Classification (NCBI taxonomy): domain Bacteria; kingdom Bacillati; phylum Actinomycetota; class Actinomycetes; order Kitasatosporales; family Streptomycetaceae; genus Streptomyces; species Streptomyces sp. NPDC047072. Next base: position 4,149 of record NZ_JBEYVC010000142.1, read on the forward strand.
AGACCGGCACCGAGGTGCCCACGATGAACAGCCGGTAGACCCAGGTGGACCAGCCCTGGGTGATACGGGCCAGCGGGTAGCTGGCCAGGGAGCCGAGCACGGTGATGCTCAGGCAGGACAGCCCGGTGATCAGCAGGGTGTTGAGGGCGCTGCGGCCGTAGTGGATCTGCGAGAAGGCGTCCGAGAAGTTCTTCAGGGTGAAGGTGTGCGGGACGCCGAGCGGGGACCGTGCCACGTCGGCCGCGGTGCGCAGCGAGGTGAGCACGGTGAACACGAACGGCAGGACGAACACCAGCACGCCGAGGCAGAGCAGCACGGTGCCGACGCCACCGAGCATCCGGCGTCCGCGGGCGGCGACGGGGACGGTGACGGGGGTGGAGGTCGTAATGGGGGTCGGGATGGAGGTCATGGTGGGTCCGCCCGTCAGATTCGGCGCTCGCGCAGGCGCAGCAGAGAGGAGGTGGCGCTGGACAGGACGACCACGGTCACCAGCAGGAGTACGGAGATGGCGATGCCGAGCGCGAACTTCCCGCCGCCGAAGACGTTCCGGTAGACGAGGGTGGTCAGGGTCTCGGTGGAGCCGGCCGGGCCGCCGTTGGTGAGGACCAGCGGGAACTCGAAGACCTTCAGGGAGCCGATGAGGCTGAGGGTCACGTTGACGGTGAGCGCGGGTGCCAGCATGGGCCACTCGATGGAGCGGAAGCGGCGCCAGCCGTTCGCGCCGTCGACCGCGGCCGCGTCGAGGAGTTCGGTGGGCAGGCTCATGTAGCCGGCCAGGAAGATGGCGCAGGAGTAGCCCGCGAACATCCAGATGTTGACGGCGGCCACCGCGTAGAGGGCGGTGGAGGTGTCGCCGAGCCAGACGTGCTCCAGCGAGTCGAGGCCGAGCAGCCCGAGCAGGGCGTTGATGCCGCCGTCCGGGGCGAACAGGTACGACCAGATGAAGGCGGCCATCACCGGGGAGACGAGGGTCGGGGTCAGCAGGGTGACGCTGAGCGCCTTGCGGACCTTCGGCCGCCGGAAGAGCATGCTCGCGAAGAGCAGGCCGAGGCCGTTCTGGGCGATCACGACGACGGCCGCGTACAGGATGGTGTGCCACAGGGCGGCGGTGACGTCGGGGTCGTCGGCCATCGCCCGGTACTGCTCGGTGCCGACGAAGTGGGCGATCGGTCCGCCGAGGCTGTCGGTCATGCTCAGGTAGATCCCGCGGCCCAGCGGATACAGCATGAAGACGGCGTACACGGCGATCGCCGGAAGCAGGAAGGCGGCCATGGTGGCGCGCCGGCGGTGGATCACGGGAGGCTCCTCTTGCCCGAATGGCCGTGGCGGGGGCGGTCAGGAGCCACCCGGCACCCCCACCACGGCTGCCCTGGGGGCGGCTTACTTCGCGGACGCCGCGGTCTGGATGTCCTTGAGGGTCTGCGCGGCGGACTCCTTGCCCAGCAGATAGGCCTGGATCTTCGAGCCGACCTCGGTCTCGGCGGTGGCGCCGTACCAGGAGTCGGACGGCAGGATCCGGTAACGGCCGTCCTTGAAGGCCGTGGTGAACGGCGTGGTCTCGGGGCTCTCGGGGGTCGTGCCGCCGGTGAACGGCGACTCCGCGTGCTCGGCGTCGAGGTACTTGGCGAGGTTCTCGCTCTGCGACCAGAACTTCACGTACTCCCGTGCCGCGTCACCCTGCTGCGACTGGGAGTTGACGGCCCACATCGTGCCGGAGAAGAGCATGCCGTTGGGCTTGGTGCCCGCCGCACCGCCCGGCCAGGGCGCGAACCGCACGGGGAATCCGGCCTTCTTGACGTTGGAGACCTGCCAGGCGCCCTGGTACCAGAAGGCGCTCTTGCCGGCGCTGAAGTTCTGCGGGCCCTGGGACCACTCGTCGACGCCGAGTTCGTTCTTCCAGTCGACGTACCCCTTGTCCTCCAGGGTCTTCAGCTGGTCGAGCGGACCCTGCCAGTCGGGGTCGAAGGACGCCTTGCCGGCCAGGAAGTCGGCGTCCCACTGCTTGTTCTTCTGGTAGACGAGGGTCGAGCCGCTCGCCTGGAAGACCGAACTGCCGGTCCAGGCGGACTTGTCGGGCAGCGAGATCGGGGTGATGCCGGCCTTCTTGACCTTGGCGAGGTCGGCGAGGAAGGTCGGCCAGTCGGCGGGGACCTCGGTGACGCCCGCCTTCTTCAGCAGGTCCATGTTGGCGTACAGGCCGATGCCGATCAGCTCCATCGGCATGGCGAGGGTCTTGCCGTCGGACTGGGCGAAGGGCTTGGCGTCGGGGGCTATGGCGCTCGCCCAGGACTCCTTGGAGAGGTCGGCGAGGTAGCCGGAGGCGCCCCACTTCTTCATCTTGTCCGTGTCCACCATGATCACGTCGCCGGCCTTGCCGCCGAGGAGTTCGGGCTGGAGCTTCTGGACGTAGGTGTCGTTCGCGGTGATGTACTCGAAGTCGATCTTGATCTTCGGGTGGGCCTTCTCGAACGCCTTGTTGATCTCCGCGACGTTCGCCGGTTCCGCGCCGCCGCCCTTCCACGCCTGCACATGCAGGGTCACCGTGCCGTCGCTGGAGGCGCCGCTCGATCCGCCGCCGCACGCGGCCAGCGACAGCGCCAGGGCGGCGACCGTGGTGGCGGTCGCGACACGTCTCCCGGAATGCTTCATTGCACACCTCACCCATCGTCGGTACGGACCGACTCGTCTTGTCTGAAGAGGGACTGATTCGGTGAAAAAGGGGTCGGTGGGACCCGATGGCCGGGAACTGTAACGCAAAACTTAGGCGACATCTATACGTAACTTTCCGTGCCTGTCGAACACCCCTCGTGACGCCATCGATGCCCAGCTCGCAGGGGTTTCCAGTCGCGCACCCTCTGCCTTATCGTTACAGTTTCCTGGAAGTTTCCCAGGGGCTCATGGTTGAGTGAGCGGACGTGGCCGGGCCTTCGGTGCGGCTCAAGTGCTCGGCGGACAGAAGGAGTTGGAGTGGCAGGGCGGGTGACCATCGCGCAGGTGGCCGAGGAAGCCGGCGTCTCCGCGATGACCGTGTCCAACGTCATGAACGGCAAGCCGGGGGCCTCGGAGGAGACCCGGCGCCGTGTCCTGGAGGTCGCGGGCCGTCTCGGCTACCGGCCCAACGTCTCGGCCCGCAACCTCAAGGGCGGCCGCAGCGGGCTCATCGGTCTGATCGCCCTCGACCTCACCAGCCAGTACGGCCTGGAGATCCTGCGCGGTGTCGCCGACGAACTCGCGGGCGCGGAGCAGGAGTTGCTCGTCAACGCCTCATACCACGACGCGGTGCGGGAGAAGGACCGGGTGGAGTTCCTGGGGCGCGGCCTGGTCGACGGCGTCCTGATGATCGCGCCGGTCCTGGAGAAGGAGACGGTCACGCTGCTGCGCCGCCAGAACCTGCCGTGCGTCATCATCGACCCCCGGCGCCTGGACGTACCGCTCCCCCGTCTGACCGTCGACAACTACCACGGCATGCGCCAGGGCACCCAGCATCTGATCGACCTGGGCCACACCCGGATCGCCTACCTCCGCGGCGAGGAGGATCTCGAGAGCACCTCCGTCCGCTTCCAGGGCTTCGAGGACGCGATGCGGCTGGCGGGGCTGAAGGTGGACGAGCAACTGGTCGCGTCCTGCGACTTCTCCTACGCCAGCGGGTTCCGCACCGCGACCCGGCTGATCGCCGAGCACCGGCCCACGGCGATCGTCGCGGGCGCGGACCTCATGGCGCTCGGCGCCATCGACGCGGCCCGGGCGAGCGGTCTCGACGTGCCCAGTGAGTTCTCGGTGGTCGGCTTCGACGACCTGCCCCAGGCGGCGCAGAGCTTCCCCGGTCTGACGACCGTGCGCCAGCCGCTGCACGACATGGGCCAGAAGGCGGCGCGTGCCCTGCTCTCCCTCATCGACGGGCAGAAGCTGCTCATGGAGCACATGGAGGTGGGCACCGACCTGGTGCTCCGCAACTCCACCGCCCCGCCGGCCGCGACGGACGACCGCTCCTGAGGCACGTCGACCGACGCAGACCTCGCCAGGCTCAGCACCGGGTCCCGGAGGCGGCCGTACGGTAGTCGGAACCGAGTCGGTAGACGCCCGGTCCGTCGACCGTCACCCGGGTGAACTCCCCCTCCCGGCTCACGCAGGCGCCGTCCGCGTGCAGCCAGGGCGAGTACGCGACCCGGACCAGCACGGAACCGGTCCTCGGTATGTGAAGGTCCAGTTCGGCCGGGGACGTGCGCACCACGGTCGCGGGGGCCGACGCCAGCGGCACCGCGTCCCGGACCCGGTACAGCCGCCAGTAGGCGTCCTTCCAGACGGGCTCCAGCCAGCCGGGGCCTTCGTGCAGGAGCCGCGCCTCGGCCTCGCCGTACCGGTCGGGCTCGGTCGCCGGCACCACCACGAAGCCGACGGCCCAACGGTCCAGCCACGCCCGGTAGGTCCGCTCGGAGAACGTGCCGTCGTAGAAGAGCGCGCCCCGCTCCCGGTCGAGCTGGGTGTTCCACCCGCGCGCCATGTTCACATACGGCGACAGCACGGCCGCGTCCCGGTGGTCGTGAGCCGGTACGACCTCCACCCGACCGCGGTCCGCACCCAGCCGGTCCAGCGCCTGGACGACACCCCGCGTGTGCGTGGCCCAGACCGGCGTGCCGGTGCTGCCGCGTACGAACGAGGCCGGTGTCCCCGAGCCCAGCCAGAACAGGGATGCGGCCAGCGCGAGGACGAGGGCACCGCGGCGCAGCCGGACCCGGCGAGGTGTCTCCAGCGCGGCGGCGAGCAGGATCGCGGGGGCGAACAGCAGGGCCAGCCGCTCCACGTTCGTGCCGATGGGCGAGGGGACGACGTAGCAGAGCAGGACGCCGAGGGCGTACACGGCCGCGCCCAGTCTCACCGCCCGCCAGCGCCTCGGCGCGCACACCGCCACGATCACACCCAGCCCGGCCGGCCACCATATGCGTCCGGGCGCCATGGGTTCCTGACCGTGGAACGGGAAGAACACCGTGGTCAGACCCACGACGACGGCCGGCGGGACGATGAACGCGGTGGCGCGCGGCCAGTCGCGCAGCAGTGCGTAGGCCGCGCCCGCGGTCACCAGGAAGAGTCCCGCCACGGGGCTCGCCATGGTCGCGAGCATCGCGTACCCCGCCGCGAGCACGGCCCGCCGCCGTCCCGTCAGCAGCACGCAGCCGGCCAGGGCGAAGGCGACCCCGAGGGCGAACGTCACGCGTCCCGCCGCCACGTCGACCCACAGGCCGAACGCCGCCAGCAGTGCCGGGGGCAGCGGGCGGCGGACACCGGACCGTTCGATCAGGACCGCGACCAGCCAGCCGGAGGCCAGCCCGGCGGCGAGGCCCACCGTGCGGACCCCGAACATGCCCATGAGGTAGGGCGAGAGCACGCTGTAGTTCATGGTGTGCGCGCCGCCGAACCAGAACAGGCCGTACGCCGAACCGCCGTGCTCGGCGGCGAAGCGCGCCCATGTCTCCTGGGCCGCGAGGTCCCCGCCGCCGTCGGCCCGGACGAACGCCCAGACCAGGTACAGGGGAAGCATCGTCACGGTGGCGAGCAGCGGGACGCGGTGCCGTCGCGCCCAGGCACGCGCCCGGCGCCGTGGGGCGGGCGAGGGCGGCGCGCCATCGCGGCGCACGGGAGCGTGGGTCGACAGGACTGAGGCGTGCATGGAACGACGTCTTCCGTTCGGGGACGGGTCCGGCCGAGGAATCACGGCGTCGCTCGCGCAAGCTCACGTTTCGCCTGGTCAGGTGTGGTTCAGCGGCCGATTCCATCCTTTCCGCCGGGGCCGATCACGACATCGGCCGTTCGGCCGGACCTGCGGCACCTGGTGGCGTCGTACACCAGCCTTTCGGCCGAGTCGGGACAGTGAGGCTCAGGTGCACCCATCCCGCAAGACTCTACTGAGAACTTCCGTGACGACACGATATTGTGTGGTCTCACGGACGTCGGCTTCCGTGGCGGTGGTGAGGGAGGCGAAGCCCATGGTGGCGGGAGCACGCCCAGTGGTCAGTCGGCGCCGGGAGGTCGGTGAGGTCAGTGCCCGGTCGCTGTTGATGACCCTGCTCGGCGAGTACGTCCTGCCGAAGGGTGCCCCGGTGTGGACCTCGGCGCTCGTGGACGCGCTGGCGCTCTTCGACGTCGAGGAGAAGTCGGCCCGCCAGGCCCTCGCCCGGACCGCGGCCGAGGGCTGGCTGGTCTCGGAGCGGGCCGGGCGCCGGGTGCGGTGGGCGCTCACTCCGCCGGGCCGACGGCTTCTGACCGAGGGCGCGCAGCGGATATACGCCTTCGGCCGCGAGGAACGCGCCTGGCCCGGCACCTGGCTGGTCGTCCTCGTCTCGGTCCCGGAGCCGAAGCGGGACCTGCGCCACAAGGTGCGCACCCGGCTCACCTGGGCCGGCTTCGGATCCCCGGAGCCCGGCTTGTGGATCACCCCGCACGCCGACCGGGAGACGGAGGCGCTCGGTGTCCTCAAGGAGCTCGGGCTCGCCGACGACGCGATGTCCTTCACCGCCACGTACGGGGCGGTGGGCAGCGAGACCGCCATGGTGACGCGCGCCTGGGACCTCAGCGAGGTCGAGGAGCGCTACGAGGCGTTCATGGACGAGTTCACCGGGCTCCGCCCCGCCGACGACGCGGTCCTGACCGCGCAGACCATGCTGGTGCACGAGTGGCGCCGCTTCCCCTTCCTCGACCCGCGGCTGCCGGCGCGGCTGCTCCCCCCGGGCTGGAGCGGCGCGAAGGCGGCCGACTTGTTCCGGAGCAGGCACGCGGAGTGGGCCCCGGTGGCGCTACGGTGCTGGGAGGAACTGACGCAGGGGCAGTCCGCGGGTTGAGGCGTCCCGGGGCGCTCACACCCCGAGACCCGGAAACACCTTGGCCGCGTTGCCGGACAGCACCGCGCGTACGGTGTCCTCGGGCAGGCCCAGGGAGCGAAGGGCGGCGATGTTGCGGGCGGCTCCCGGAACTCCCGGCCAGTCGGTGCCGAAGATCCACCGCGCGGCCAGTCGTTCCAGGTCGAACCGGGCGTAGTACTCGGGGAGTTTGCGCGGTGGCAGTCCGGCGAGGTCGAGCCAGACGTTCGGGCGCGTGACGGCGAGGAAGGCCGCGGTGTCGTACCACCAGCCCCGGCCGCCGTGCGCGAAGACGACCTGGACGTCGGGGAAGTCCTCCACGACGTCCAGCATGAGCTGGGGGTCGCCGAACCGGGCGCGGGCGCCGGGAAAGCTGGAGGTGCCGGAGTGCACGACGACCGGGACGCCCCGCTCGGCGCACAGCGCGTACAGGGGGTACAGCTCCTTGTCGGACGGATCGAACCCGCCGTGCACGGGGTGGAGTTTGACGGCGACCGCGCCGAGGTCCAGCTGGCGCTCGGCCTCCGCCGCGAGCGGATGGTGCAGGTGCGGATTGACGTTCGCGACCAGCCGGAAGCGGACCGGGTTGTGCGCGACGACCGGCAGGAGGTCCTCGATCGGCTGGATGCCGGTGGCCCGCGGGCTGTACTCGCAGAACAGCAGCGCCCGGCCCACGCCCTCGGCCTCCAGGAGCGCGTCGAGCAGCTCGGGAACCGGGTCGCCCCGCTCGTCGTAGGCCTCCCGCCACGGGTGGTCGCCGGAGAAGGTGTCCGCCCACTGGAACCAGGCGGGCTTGAGCGTGGACAGCCTCGGCACGTGGACGTGCGCGTCGACCACGGTGTCGCCGTCGATCACAGAACCCTCCTCCGGACGAGACCCGAGCACGAACTCCACCTTCAGGAAGGCGACTTGGGCGCCCAGGAGCCGTCGCGGATCATTGCGCGCAGGACGTTACGGCGGATCTTGCCGGTGGGCGTACGCGGCAGCTCGGGCAGGCCGATCACACCGCGCGGGCGTTTGAAGGCGGCAAGTCCCTCCCGGCACCAGGCGACCAGGGCGTCCGGATCGACCTCGCGGCCGGGCCTGGGGACGACGCAGGCGACGGGCTTGTCCAGGCCGTCCCGGTCCGGAGCGCCCACGACGGCGGCCTCGGCGACGTCGGGATGGGCGAGCAGCCGCTCCTCCACCTCCGCGGGGGCGACCCAGATGCCGCCCGCCTTCAGCAGGTCGTCGGTGCGGCCGAGGCACGTGTAGGTGCCGTCGGCGTTGCGGACGTAGGTGTCGCCGGTGCGCACCCAGTCGCCGAGGAAGACCTGGCGGGTCGTCTTTGCCCGGCACCAGTAGCCGGTGGCGGCGGACTCCCCGCGGACGTGGAGTTCGCCGGGCGTACCGGCCTCGGTGACCAACCGGCCCTCGGTGTCGCGCAGTTGCACGGCGTACCCCGGGACGGGTGCACCGGAGGATCCCGGGTGGACCCGGCCGGCACGGTTGGAGACGAAGATGTGCAGCATCTCGGTGGACCCGATGCCGTCGAGCACCTCCACGCCGAACCGCTCAAGGACCCCCTGGTAGATCCGCGCGGGCAGCGTCTCACCGGCCGACACCCCGAGCCGTACGCTCGCGAAGGCGTCGTCGGGAATGTCGGGGGCCGCGAGCAGCGCCCCCAGGAAGCCGGGCACACCGAACAGCACCGTGGCCCGGTCCGCCGCCGCGCGCTTGGCGAACAGCGCGGGGGACGGCCGGGCGGGCTCCAGCAGGGCCGTCGCGCCGACCGCCAGCGGGAAGAACATCGAGTTGCCGAGGCCGTACGCGAAGAAGAGCTTCGCCACCGACAGACAGCGGTCGCCGGGGGCGAGGCCGAGCACCTGCCGCCCGTAGGTCTCCGCCACGAAGCGGATGTCCGCGTGCCGGTGCATGGCGGCCTTGGGGGTGCCCGTGGTGCCGGAGGTGTACAGCCACAGGGCAGGTGAGTCGGGCCAGGTCGGGTAGGGCTCGTCGGCGGCGCCGGAGTCGGGAAGGGGCCCCGGCACGAGGTGCGTCACCTCCGGCGCCTCCCGCACGGCCGCCTTCACGACGGGGGCGAACTCCCCTGATCCGACGACCACTTTGGTACGGCAGTCCGCCACCAGCTTCCCCAACTCGCCCCCGGTGAGCATCGTCGAGGCGGGCACCGCCACCGCGCCGACACGGAACGCGGCGAGCACGCCGGCGAACAGCTCGATGTCGTCCGGCATGCAGAACAGGACCCGCTCCTCCGGTCGCACACCGAGACCGCGCAGCCCGCTCGCCGCCCGCCGGACCTCGGCGGCCAGCTCCGCGTACGTCAGGCTCCGGGTGGGTGTGACGACGGCGGTACGGTCGCCGTTGCCCTCTCTCACATGCCGGTCGACCAGCCAGTCGGCCGCGTTGAACAGCTCGGGCATCCGGATCGCCTCACACCAGTCGGACGTACTCGTAGTCGAAGGGTTTGCCGTTGATGCCGTTGACCGGTGGTGCCACCCACTGGGCGATCCGGCCGCGCTCGTACACGGGCCGCATCAACGACCGTACGTAGGCGAGGTCTTCGGCGGTGGGGAGCCAGCGGTGCCGGTTCGCCTCCCAGGTGCCCTCGTCGACGATCGTGCCGTCGGGGGTGATGTGGTGGCCGGCGGCCAGGCCCACATGCCGGTTGAACCCGGGGTGGGGCAGGCGGAGTCGGACGTCGATGCCGTGTTCCTCGAGGATCCTGTTCCAGCGTTTGAGGCCGGTCTCGCAGTCGGCGATGTACTCGTCGCGCAGGTCGAGGTTGAGGGCGAGCAGCGCGGGGACCTCGTCGACGCCCCAACTGCCGTCCTGCGCGGGCCTGTCGAGGAGGTAGGCGTCGTCGGTGAGGCGGTGGTCGTCCTTGCGGCGCTCTTCCTGCCAGCGGCCTTTGAGTCCGGCGGTGTAGTAGTTGGCCGCGTTGGTGGAGGTCTCGCTGCCGAAGAGGTCCAGGGAGACCGTGTAGTGGAAGTTGATGTACTTCTGGACGATGTCAAGCGGGATGCCACCGCAGGCGGCGATGTCCAACGTGTCGTGCTCGCGGACGAGTTGGGCGCTGCGGGTGACCACGCGGTCGACTCCCGTCGTGCCGACCATCATGTGGTGGGCCTCCTCCTTCAGCATGAAGGTGCAGGTCCGCGAGAGCGGGTCGAAGGCGGACTCCTTCAGCGAGCCCAACTGGTACTTGCCGTCCCGGTCGGTGAAGTAGGTGAACATGTAGAAGGCCAGCCAGTCGGCGGTCTCCTCGTTGAACGCGCCCAGGATGCGCGGCGCGTCGGGGCTGCCGGAGTTGCGGTCGAGCAGCGCCTCGGCCTCCTCCCGTCCCTCCCGGCCGAAGTAGGCGTGCAGGAGGTAGACCATCGCCCAGAGGTGCCGCCCCTCCTCGACGTTGACCTGGAAGAGGTTGCGCAGGTCGTACAGGCTCGGCGCGGTGAGCCCGAGCAGGCGCTGCTGTTCCACGGAGGCCGGTTCGGTGTCGCCCTGGACGACGACCAGGCGCTGGAGGTCTGCCCGGTACTCGCCGGGCACCTGCTGCCAGACGGGGTCGCCCTGGTGCTCGCCGAAGGCGATACGGCGGTCGGGGGTCGGTTCGGCGAGGAAGATGCCCCAGCGGTAGTCGGGGACGGTGACGTGGTCGAAGTGGGCCCAGCCGTCACGGCCCACGGAGACGGCGGTGCGCAGGTAGACGCCGTGGTTCTCCAGGGCCGGGCCCATCTCGCCCCACCAGTCGAGGAACTTGGGCTGCCAGCCCTCCAGTGCGCGCTGGAGGCGGCGGTCGTCGGCTAGGGCGACGTTGTTGGGTATCTTCGCGTCGTAGTCGATGGTCGTGGGCATCGGGTCACACTCGCTTCCGGTCGTAGGCCGCCTTCCGGCCGGTGCCGTAGCGGCGCAGGGCGCCTTCGGGGCCGGACGCGTTCGGCCGGGTGAAGATCCAGTTCTGCCAGGCGGTGAGCCGGCCGAAGATCTTCGTCTCCAGGGTCTCCGGGCCGACGAACCGGTGGTTGGCCTCCATCCCGGTGAGCGCGTCGGGGCTGAGCGCGGCCCGGCTCTCGAGGACGATGCGGATCTCGTCCTCCCAGTCGAGGTCGTCGGGCGCGTCGGTGACGAGACCGAGCTCGCGGGCCTGGGCGGCGCTCAGCGACTGCCCGGTGCCGCGGCGCAGCCAGTCGAGGTGGTCGTCCTGCCGGTAGAAGCGGGACTGGAGACGGGTGAGGCCGTTGCCCATCGGCAGGGCGCCGAAGTTCGCCTCGGAGAGGGCGAGTTGCGCGCGTACGTCACTGTCGGGGTCCTCGATCGGCGGGCCGTCGAGCATGTACTGGAGGTCGCAGGCCAGGGCCGGCTCCAGGAGCACACCGGCGAAGCAGCTGCCGGGTTCGATCAGGGCGACGAGACTGCGGCTGGTGACGTCGAGCCGTTTCAGGGTGCGCTTGTAGTAGTGCAGGATCTCGTTCGCCAGCCAGTCGCCGTCCGCCTGGGCGCTCAACAGGGCCTGTTCATGGGCGAGTACGAGGTTCGCGTCGCCCTCGGTACGCAGGACCCAGGTGCCGAGTTCGGGCTCGTTGGTCCGCAGGCGCAGGATGAGGTCGTCGAGTTCGCGGGTGAGGGCGAGCAGCCAGCCGTCGGCGCCCTGGGTGTGGATGGCGGCGGTGGTCGGCGCGCCGTGGTCGGGGCCGCGTACGGTGATGCGGACCAGGCCGAGGGGGCGGTCGTACTCGGCGCGTACGTACCGGTAGGTGATGCCTTCCTCGCTGATCTCCCTTTGCAGCGGGGTCAGTTGGATGCCTTCGGCGTCGGCGGGCCGTGGGCTGTCGCGAGCCGCTTCCAGGGCCCGCTGCTGGACGATGGCGCGGAAGTCCCGGCGGGGGACGACCTCGTCGACGAGCCGCCGGTCCACGGCCGTCTTGCCCTTGACGCCGTCGCTGCGGGTGGCGAAGAGATCGGCGAGGTCCTTGCGTACCAGGCGTTTGTCGACCAGCCGGGTCAGGCCCCCGGTGCCGGGCAGCACGCCCAGCAGCGGCACCTCCGGCAGGGACACCGTCGAGGAGTTGTCGTCGATCAGGAGGATCCGGTCGCAGGCGAGCGCGATCTCGTAACCGCCGCCCGCGCAGGAGCCGTTGACGGCGGCGAGGAAGGTGAGCCCGGAGTGCTCGGAGGCGTCCTCCATGCCGTTGCGGGTCTCGTTGGTGAACTTGCAGAAGTTCACCTTCCATTCGTGCGAGGAGGCCGCGAGCATACGGATGTTGGCGCCGGCGCAGAACACCTTCTCCTTGGCGCTGGTCACCACCACGGACCGCACCTCGGGGTGTTCGAACCGCAGCCGCTGGAGCGCGTCGTACAGCTCGATGTCCACGCCGAGGTCGTAGGAGTTGAGCTTCAGCTCGTAGCCGGGGACCAGACCGCCCTGTTCGTCGACGTCCATCGCGAGCCAGGCGACCGGGCCGTCCGTGCGGAGCTTCCAGTGCCGGTAGGTGTCCGGACTGCGGTCGAAGCTGACCACCACCATGACGAAGCGCCTCCTCGCGCCGGCACGGATCCCGATACGCCGATCCTCTACACCGACCGAGCAATCCGTCAAGGTTCTGTAGAACAAAGCCGAGGCGACGCCAGGCTGGGGTCCCGCTGTCGGTGGGCCTCAGTGGCGGGGCGCCCCGCGCCGCAGGAGCACGCCCAGCGCGATACCGGCGAGCAGGAGGACCACGCCGGCGGCCAGCCACCCCCACGGGCTGTACTCGTCCACGCAGGACTGCCCGGAGGCCGAAGTGGTGCAGACGTTGCCGGGACCCTCGCGGTTGAGGAAGGCCACGTACAGCAGGGGTGCGCCGAGCCCGGAGAGGAGGCCCGCGAGTCCCACGCGGGAGCCGTTCCGGGTGGCGAGGAGGACGGCCGCGACGAGGGCCGCCGGGAGCAGGAAGACGCCGATGCTGAGCACGGTCAGCAGCCCGAGCGAGGCCAGGGCCCCGACGAGCAACCACGCGCAGAACCAGGCCCACGAACTCGTTCTCATACGTCCCCCTCTGTCTCCCGGTGAAAGTCTGACTTACGTGCTCCCGTCCGCACCACCACCACCTGGTGCGGCCGGTCGTCATCGTCGGGCCTCGGTGTCATCCGCTCGGGGTGGCGCTGTCGGACGGGGGTGAACGCGGCGGCCACGACCACGGCCAGGAGGACGGCGGCCACCGCGGTCAGCGGCCCGCGCGCCCCGAACCGGCCGACCAGGGCGGTGAGCAGGGCCGCCCCGAGGGGCGCGAGGCTGCCGTGGATCGTCCAGAACGCGGAGGTGACCCGGCCGAGCAGATGGTCCGGCGTGACCTGTTGCCGCAGGGACATCGAGCAGACGCCGGCGAGTGCCATGCCGAAGGAGTACAGGCAGATCGTCACGGCCGCTACGGCCACCCTTCCGGTGCCGGCCAGCAGCAGTATCGACACCGAGCACAGGCTCATCGCGCCGAGCCAGCAGGCGCCGAAGCCCCAGGAGCGGCGCAGCCGGGCGGTCGCGGCGGCGGCCACGCCGGTGCCGAGTCCGGCCAGCGCGAGCACGTAGCCCACCGTGCGTTCGCCCTGCCCCAGACCGTGTCGCAGGTGGTAGATGAACACGTCGGTCATGCCCAGGCCGAGGAAGGTGGTCACCGTCAGCAGCACGGTGAGCGCCCGCAGCACCGGCGTACGCCACAGGAACGCGGCGCCGACGCGGAAGCCGGAGCGCCGGTCCCGGGCCCGGGGCTCCTTGCTCCCCGCCTGATGAACGCCAGGCCCACCAGGGAGATCCCGAAGCTGCCCGCGTTGAGGGCGACGGCGGCGGTCGGCCCGAGGAACCCGGCCACCACACCGGCGAGGGCCGGGCCCGCGATGTAGGCGATCGCGTTCGTCGCCTCCAGCCGCCCGTTCGCCGCGACGATCTGCTCCTTGTCGACCAGGTTGGCCACGGCGGTGACATAGGTGATCTTGAACAGCATCTCGAAGACCGAGGCCAGGGCCATCACCACGTACAGCAGCCAGATCTGCGGGCTCAGGGCCCAGCAGACCGGGATCGCGCCGTAGAGCACCAGCCGGGCGGCGTCGCACAGCATCAGCAGGCGTCGCCGGTCGAAGCGGTCGGCCCAGGCGCCGCCGACCAGCCCGGTCAGCAGCGAGGTGGCGCCCGCGACGGCCGTGAGCAGCCCCATCTGCGCGGCCGACCCGGTGGTGTGCAGCACCAGCAGCGGAAGTGCCACCAGCGAGAAGGCGTTGCCGACCTCGGAGAGCGCCTGGACCGCCCAGAAGACGGAGAAGTCCCGGTTGGAGCGGAGCGAACGCGCGGGCATACGAAGGTCATCCGTCCTGTGGGCGGCGCTGGTCCGGCTTCACGCTCGTCGTATTCTCCGCGCCCTGCACCAGGAAGCACAGGGCGCGAAGCGGCGCCGGGGCGTTGTCAGTGGTGGCAGGCAGGATGATCGGTATGACGACACCGACTGCTCAGATCGTGGATGCCGCCGCCTACGCGCAGGCGGTCCAGGACGCCGTGACGGCCGCGGCCGCCTACTACGCGGGCGGCGCCTCGCCGCTGGACGACGACGCCTACGACCGGTTGGTGCGCGGCATCGCGGCGTGGGAGGCGGAGCATCCCGACGAGGTGCTGCCCGACACGCCGACCGGCAAGGTGGCCGGCGGCGCCGCGCAGGGCGATGTCCCGCACACGGTGGCCATGACCTTCTTCGGCTACGGCCTGCTCCCGCTGCCCGAGACCGAGCCGGAACTCGCCGCCCTGCTGGGCCACAGCGCGCACAGCGCCCTCATGGCCCGGGCCGGCGAGCTCGGGGTGAACACCACGGCCGGCACCGCGGTGCCCGGCATCACCGCCACCGACGTCGACCAGGTCCTGGCCCGCGTGCAGGAGATCGCCGCGCTGCGGGCCGAGTTGCCGTTCGGGATCGACGGGGTCGTCATCAAGGCCGACCTGGCCGCCGACCAGGAGGCGGCCGGTTCCGGATCGCGCGCACCGCGCTGGGCGATCGCCTACAAGCTGCCCGCCGTCGAGAAGATCACCCGGCTGCTCGCGGTGGAGTGGAACGTGGGCCGCACCGGCGTCATCGCCCCGCGCGCCGTCCTGGAACCGGTCGTCATCGACGGGGCCACGATCACCTACGCCACCCTGCACAACCCGGCCGACATCACCCGCCGTGATTTGCGCCTGGGCGACCATGTCATGGTCCACCGGGCCGGTGACGTCATCCCCCGCATCGAGGCCCCCGTCGCCCATCTGCGCACCGGGGACGAACAGCCCATCGCCTTCCCCGAGGTGTGTCCGCGGTGCGGGGCCGACATCGACACCGGCGAGCAGCGCTGGCGGTGTGCGAACGGCCGCAACTGCCATCTGGTGGCGGCCCTCTCGTACGCCGCCGGCCGCGACCAGCTCGACATCGAAGGCCTCGGCCACACCCGTGTCGTCCAGCTCGTCGACGCCGGTCTGGTCGCGGACCTCGCCGACCTGTTCACCCTCACCCGGGAGCAGCTCCTCGCCCTGGAGCGAATGGGCGAGACCAGCACCGACAACCTCCTCGCCGCGCTCGCCACGGCCAAGGACCGGCCGCTGTCCCGGGTGCTGTGCGCGCTCGGTGTACGCGGCACCGGCCGCTCCATGTCCCGCCGTATCGCCCGGTACTTCGCCACCATGGACGCCATCCGCGCCGCCGACGCCGAGACGATGCAGCTGGTCGAGGGCATCGGCACCGAGAAGGCCCCCTCCATCGTCGCCGAACTCGCCGAACTCGCCCCGCTCATCGACAAGCTCGCCGCGGCCGGGGTCAACATGACCGAGCCGGGCGCGACCCCGCCCGCCCCCGCGGCCGCCGAGGACAGTACGGGGGAAGCGGAGGAGCCGGGCGGGCCGCTGGCCGGTATGACGGTGGTCGTCACCGGCGCGATGACCGGCGCCCTGGAGAAGCTCAGCCGCAACCAGATGAACGAGCTGGTCGAACGGGCCGGGGGCCGTTCCTCCTCCAGCGTCTCCCGCAAGACCAGTCTGGTCGTCGCCGGAGAGGGCGCGGGATCCAAGCGGGCCAAGGCGGAAGACCTCGGCATCCGGCTGGCCACCCCGGACGAATTCGCCGCCCTCGTCGCCGACTTCATCGCCTGAGCGGCTCCGTTCGGGACGACGTGCCCCACCTCACAGCGAGACTCGGGCGGCGGCAGGAACAACGCGGGCCGGTGGACCGTTCATCCATACGTGGCTGCGGAGGGGACAGTGTCCCCGGGCCTCACCCATAGCCCATGGGGACGATCGTTCGGCTGAAGCCCCATGGAGCCTTTCGCCGCGAGGCGACCGCCCTCCGCAGGTCACCGCCCACGGCCCCGGCTGGTCTCCCCCGTCCAGCCGGGGCTTCTCGCGTGCCGCCGACGGACACCGGCCCACCGGTCACGTCGTCGGGAACGGGTGATCATCCTGCTGACACGGCCTCGGCCCGCATGACAGGGTGCGACGATCGGGTACGGCAGACGAAAGGGACCTCGGTGGAAGCACAGGTGTGGGACGCGCTGGTCGACGTGGCGAAGGGCGCGTACACCGCCGGGCTGGGCGAGGGGACGGTTCCGCGCCCGCTCATCATGCCGCTGGTGCGCGGCGAACTGGTCGGGATGATCTGGGCCCGGCCGCTGAAGACCGGCCAGGACGCGCTCACCGGGATCGTGGAGCTCGCGAACATCGCCGCGGCGGCCGGTGCGGACGAGGTGGTCCTGGTCTGGGAGAGCCATGACGTCGCCACCGTCTGCGAGTTGCCGGTCGTCGGCCCGACGCCCTGTCTGAACATGGTGGTCGCCACGAGTGACGGGCACGTCCTGCACCGGTTCCCGTACAACGAGCGGTACTTGGAGCGCGGCCCCGAGGGCCCGGTGTCGATCGCCCCGGACTGGATGCCGGTCCCCGCGCCGGAGCCGGACGGCGAACTGCTGCCGCCGATCCGGGCCGCGGTGGACTACTCCTTCATCCCGCTCGAGCTGGACCATCCCTCGCCGTTCGGCGTCACCGTCGTACTGATGGAGGAGGACGGTTACCGGGTGCGTCTGACCGACGCGTTCGCCTTCTGAGCCTCTCAGCCGTCGAAGCGGGAGGAACCGAGAATCACCTGGTGGCCGACCAGGCTGATCTCGACGCCGGTGGCGGTGGCGCGCGCCGCGGTGAAGCCGACGCCCGTGGGGAGGTCGACCCGCCAGGCGGCGTCGGCCCGTTCGGCGCCAGGGACGTTCAGCGTCAGCTCGTCGCCCTGGGCGAGCAGGGTTCCCGTGCTGTTCAGTGCGGTCCCGCGTACCGTGCCGGAGACCTTGATACGGGCCTCCTGGCCGTTCGATCCGGCCGCCTGGGAGACCTGGAGCGCACTGCCGCCGGCGGCCAGCCGACCGGCCACCGCTGACAGTTCCTTGTAGGACAGCGTCAGGGTGCCGGTGGCGAGGTTCGCCTCGGCGCTCCGTGCGGTCAGCGAGGTCACCTGTACGTCGTGCAGGTCGAGGCGGAGCCGGTCGACGTGCAGATAGCCGCCCTGGGCGTTGGTCGTGGTGTCGATGTAGAACGTGCTGGCCGTCAGGGTGACGTCGCCGAAGTCGCGGTCGGCCACCTGGGTCAGGAACGGGAAGCCCCCGATCGACACGTCGACGTGAGCGTCGGTGGCGTTCGCGTAGCCGTACTTCTCCTTGGCGAGTTGCGCGGCCTCCTGTTCGGCGTAGTGCACCGCGATCCGGTCGGCGGCCGTGAAGAGCACGGCGAGCACCACCACCGTGATCGCCAGAACCTTCACCCAACGACGTCTCATACCCGTCCCCCGTACTCCACGACTGCCGTGGACCGACTGCCCACGAGGTGATCCTGCACCATCCCGGCCGTGGAGGTGGCCGCGGGGGCCTTGGGCCGCAGGGCGCGCTCGCAGTTCGGACCAGCGCGGCATTGATCGGCCAGGCCTCCCGTGGACCGGTGAGGTCCCGGGTACGGGCCGGACCCCAGACCCTCCCGCCGCTCCGGGACCAGTGGGTCAGGGTCTGCTCGAAGGCATGCCCCCCGATGACGGCGCTGATCTCGTACGGCATTCCGCAGGGTAGACCGCCCACACAGATCAGCTGCGGGGCGCTCGTCCTGGGACGGCGCCCCGCAGCTGTGCTTCCGTAGGGTCAGTCGGCCGGGGTCAGGGCGACCTCCGCGCTGCCCGAGAGGGACGGCAGGCCGGCCGGGGGTGTGTCGGTGTAGGTGGCGTTGAAGACGGCCTTGAGGTTGTCGGAGCCGGAGTGGCCGCCGTCCACGAAGGTCTTGAACGATCCGGAGCAGCCGTTGCTCGTCGACAGCGGGTGGCCGTGCGTGTCGTGGCCGAGGATGAACGAGACGCTGACCTTGGCGCAGTCGACCGGCTGGTCGTCGGTGACGGTGACCTGCCAGGTGACCGTGTCACCCCAGTGGAACGGGGTGCCGCCGTGCGGGGCCGGGTCGGTGGTGAGCGAGACGACCGGCGCCTTGTTGCCGACGACGACGGGGACGGACGCGGAGGCCGAACGCCCGGTGCTGTCGGTGACCTTCAGCGTGGCGTCGTAGACGGCGTTCTCGGTGAACGTGTGCTTCGGGTTCGCCTCCCTGGAGTCGACCGTGCCGTTCGCGTCGAAGTCCCAGGCGTAGCGCAGGGCGTCACCGTCGGCGTCCGTCGTGCCGGCGCTGGAGAACTGGACGGTCAGCGGGCTGGTGCCGTTGACCACGTCGGCCGCGACCTTGGGCTCCGGGGTGCGGTTGCCGCGGGTGAAGTCGATGCGGGAGAGCTGGGCCTCGGGCAGCTCGGCGAAGTACCCGGTGCCGTACTCCAGGACGTACAGCGCTCCGTCCGGGCCGAACTCGGCGTCGATCGGGCCGTCCGTGACGATCCCGGGGATCGCGTCCTCGATCTTCCGCACCTCGTTGTTCTTGCCGAGGGTGATGGCCTTCATCTGGTCGCGGGTCCACTCGTAGAAGAGCGGCTTGCCGTCGAAGTACTGGGGCCAGCGGTTGGCTGCCTTGTTGTGCTTGTCGTAGCTGTAGACCGGGCCGCCCATGGGGCCGATGCCGCCGGTGCCGAGTTCGGGGAACTCCGGGGTGGCGCCGTAGCCGTAGACGATCTCCGCGTCCTCGACCGGGGGCAGCTCGCTGCGGCCGGTGTTGTGGCGCGAGTCGTTGACGGGCTTGGCGCAGTTGAACGCGCCGGCGGAGGTCTGGGTGGCGAAGTCGTAGTCCTGGTACGGCTGGTCCTGGGTCACGCAGAACGGCCAGCCGTAGTTGGCGGGGCGGTCGATGACCATCCAGCGGCCCTGGCCGGCGGGACCGCGGTTCGGGTTGGCGGAGTTGGCGTCGGGCGAGTAGTCGCCGACGTAGACCTCGCCCGTCTTGTCGTCGACGCCGAAGCGGAACGGGTTGCGCAGGCCCATGGCGTAGATCTCGGGGCGGGTCTTCGCCGTACCGGGGGCGAAGAGATTGCCCTTGGGAATCGCGTAGCCGCCGTTGGGCTTGACCTTGATGCGCAGGACCTTGCCGCGCAGGTCGTTGGTGTTCCCCGCGGTGCGGCGCGCGTCGTAGGCCGGGTTGCGGTCGGCGCGGTCGTCGAGCGGGGCGTAGCCGTCGGAGGAGAACGGGTTGGAGTCGTCGCCGGTCGACAGGAACAGGGTGCCCTTGCCGTCGAAGTCGATCTTGCCGCCGACGTGACAGCAGATGCCGCGGTCGGCCGGTACCTCGATGACCTTCTGCTCGGTGGCGTAGTCGAGCTTGTTGCCCACGAGTTTGAACCGCGACAGCCTGGTGACGCCCTTGTACTTGGCGAAGTCCGCGGCCGTGCCGAACAGCGGCGCGTCCCCTTCGTTGACGCCCGGCGTGGCCGGGTCGTCCATGGGGGTGTCGAGGCGGGGCGAGTAGTAGAGGTAGACCCAGTGGTTCTTGGCGAAGCCGGGGTCGATGGCGATGCCCTGCACGCCTTCCTCGTCGTGCTGGTAGAGCCCCGCGGGGCTCTTCTTCATGTCGGCGGCAAGGAAGTTGACGCCGCTCTTGGGGTCGTGGATGCGGACTTCCCCGGTGCGTGCCGTGTGCAGCACCCGCCGGTCGGGCAGGACGGCCAGGGCCATCGGCTCACCCGGGCGGTCGTTGAGGGTGACCTTCTGGAAGTCCGACGACGTCGGCGGTGCGGGGTCCGATGGATGGGCCTGGGCCGCGGGCAGGGGCAGCAGTCCGATGGCCCCGGCCAGCGCGGCGGCCCCTACGAAGGTGACGATCCGTCTGTTGCGCACTCAGAACTCCTTTGATCTGACGGGCGGGTGACAGGACGTCAGTTGCAGGCGCGCAAGGCCGCGAGGTTGCCGTAGCCGACCTTGGCGAATTCCAGGGACTGGCCGGGGACGGTCGCGCTCGGCGCGTTGTCCTGCTCGACCATCGGGTTGCGGTGGTTCTTCGCTCCCACCCGGGTGAAGAACCGCCGGTAGTCGATGTCACCCGTGCCGAACGGCACCATGTCGTAGCCCAGTCCGCTCTGGGTGTTGACGACACCGTCCTTGGCGTGGAACAGCGGGAAGCGGGTGCTGTTGCGCTCGACGAGCGCGGCCGGGTCGAAGACGCGCTCGCGTGAGGAGCCGTCGTGGGCGGTGTAGGTGTGGAACTTGTACTGGGCCACGTGCGCCCAGAAGATGTCCAGCTCCAGATGGACGTCCTTGCGGTCCGTCACCTTCAGGAAGTACTCCAGCTTCCGGATGCCCGAGCTGCGGGTCGGCCTGCCCTGGGCGTCGAGCGGGCCGCCGTCGAGCAGGAAGTCGTAGGCCGCGTCGTGGTTGTGGGTGTAGAGCTTGATGCCCTCGCGGCGGGCGATGGCGCCCAGAGTGTTCCACTTGTCCGCGGCGACGTCCCAGTCGGCCCGGTAGGGGGTGTTGGTGGGGTCGGCGCCGGTGCCCATGTGCTCCATGCCGAGGATGTTGGCGATCTCCAGCCAGCGCTTGAAGGTGTCCCGGTCGGACGGCGTCAGCGGCCAGGACGGCGGGATGAAGCCGTGGCTGCCCTGGGCGCGCAGCCCGTACTCGTCGAGCCAGGAGCGCAGGAGCTTCGCGCCCTGGACCGTGCCCAGGTCGGCGCCGCCGGGCGCGTTGGCGTGCTGGCCGTAACCGGCGAACTCCACCTGGCGGTAGCCGAAGCGCGAGAGCTGCTTGAACACCTCACGGAAGCCGGAGGGCAGGTCGGAGGCGAGCGGGTCACGGCCGACGGCGTCCCGGACGGTGTAGAGGATGATGCCGCGCTTGTCCGGCGGGACCAGGGCGGAACGGCCCCGGTCGCCGCCGGCCGCCGCGGATCTGTCCCCCGCGAGGGCGGGTGCGGCGCCGAAGACCGGGGCGGCGATCGCCGCCCCGGTGACGGCCGTGCAGGTGCTGAGGAAACGGCGGCGGTTGACGCCGAGGGTGCGGCGCAGGGAGTCGCCGGTGACGGCTTCGTCGTTGAACGCGGTCACAGGGGTTCTCGCTTTCCAGGAGAAGGGACTTCACTTCGGTGGCCGCTGCGCGGCCGGATACTGCGCGAGGGGGGTGGAGACCGGAGAACGGACCGCTGCGCCTACCGCAGGCGGTCGGCGAAGGAGAGCAGCGCGGAGAACTGCTCGGAGAGGCCCGACGGGCCGGCGTCGGGATCCTTGAAGTAGAAGCCGAGTTCGGGGAGCGGGCCGGACAGGCCCGCCTCGTGGGCGCGGGCGAGCAGCCGGGCCAGGTCCAGGACGAGCGGTGCGGCCAGCGCCGAGTCGCAGCCCTGCCAGATGGTCTGGAGGATCATGCGCGAGCCGAGGAAGCCCTCGAAGGCGATGTGGTCCCAGGCGGTCTTCCAGTCGCCGAGCACGGGGACGTCGTCGATGTGCACCTCGCCCTGCGGGGTGTGCCCGAGGGTGTCGGCCAGGACACGCTCCTTGCCGGCGTTCTTCGCCGCGGCCGCGCCCGGGTCGGACAGCGCCGCCCCGTCACCGCCGCCCAGCAGGTTGGTGCCGGACCAGGCGCGGACCTGGAGGGCGCGCTGGACGAACATCGGGGCGAGCACCGCCCGCAGCAGGGTCTGGCCGGTCTTGCCGTCCCGGCCCGCGTGGGGCAGTCCGGCGGCCGCGGCGGCTTCCGTGAGCGCCGGGGTGCGCATCCCGGTGGACGGCGTGAAGTTGACGTAGGGGCAGTCGGCTCGCACGGCGGCGGCCGCGTAGAGGGAACTGGACGGCAGTCGTACGGCGTCGGGCCCGGGCAGTGGCTCGGTGGAGGAGACGTTGACGACGACCACCCGTGCCAGTGCGTTGCGCACGCGGAACGAGGTGAGGTCGGCGGCGAGGTCCGCGACGAGCTCCTCGTCGCCGCGAGGGTCGTCCGGGAGCGGTCCGCCGGGCCGTATCTCCGCGTCGGCCGCCCGGAGTTCGGCGTCTACGGCGGCGGCGAGGCCGTGCGGCAGGACGCCCGCGTCGGTGAGGTGTTCCGCCCGCTTCGGCAGCGGGTGGGGGGTGATGTCGTGACCACCGAAGACGAGCGAGGACAGCGGCGGCAGGCCGGTGCCGTCGAACGGCGGGGTCTCGGTGACCATGCCGGTCGGTGCGTGCAGTCCGGCGGTGACCGCCGCGCATCCGGCGACGGCGGTGGTGGCCACCGATCCGCGGGCTCCGACGAACCAGACACCGGTGCGTGCGGTCCGCCCGTCGGCCCGGAGCTGCGATGCGTTCCCGTCGTGGTTCACGGATGCCTCCTTGCCATGTCGATGTGCGGATGCGGTTGGGGGACGGTGGGCGGGAACGGGGCTGTTGTCCGCGCCCACCGTCGGCATAGGAGCGGGGCTTCGGCCGTGGCCCGGCGAGCACATCCCGCCGACCGCACAGCTCACCGATCACGGAGACGCGTCACTGCCGAACTGCTGTGTGGCGCCTGTGCACGAAACGGGACCGTAACCCGGTTCGTCCGTGACCGAAAGACCTTGCGCAGAAGAAAGCCGAACTTTCTCCAGAGTCAGGACAAAGAGATGTGCTGAACTTGTTCCGGGGGGCGAACCCCGCGCGTGGGTGCGCTAGTTGTCGCCGCCTCCGAAGGCGGCGTCGAAGGAGGCCGAAGGCGGGTCGAAGTCGAACCGCTTCAGATGGGCCAGTGCTTCGGGGGCGCCTTGGAGCCGGTCCATGCCGGCGTCCTCCCACTCGACGGAGATCGGGCCCTGGTAGTCGATGGAGCGCAGCATCCGAAAGACGTC
>NZ_JBEYVC010000143.1:0-27043 GCF_040643855.1 Streptomyces sp. NPDC047072
GGGCGGTGTGCCGGAGGTCTTCGGGGCGGCCGTCGTGGTGGTCGGCACCGCGAAGGTGGGCAGGGACAGGATGCTCGAGACCGACTAGGGCGTGAGCTTTGAGAACACGCCCTCCTGGACCAGCCGGGACGGCCGGATCCTGTCGACGGTGGCGCACGACAGGCTCGTCCAGTGGGACGTCACCACACACCGCCGGCTACGTGCCGTGCCGCTGCCCGGGCTCTCCGAGGGCTTCGTCGACGGCAGCGAGGACGGGCGGTACGTCGCGTATCACGATGCCGACGCGCTCGTGGTCGCCGGTCTCGCCGACGGCAGCAGGCGCCGCCTCCCGATCGGTTCATGGAGGGACACGGACGCCGCCTTCACCCCGGACGGCCGCGCCCTGTTGGTCCGTCGCCTTGCCCATGGCGCGGCCGACGAGCGCGCGGACCTGGAGATCTGGGACGTGCGCGGGGAGCGGATGTTGTTCCGCCACCAACACGGCACCGGCGACGGGCCGTTGCCCGTGCAGAGCCCCGACGGCCGCTACCTCGCCTGGTGCACGGACCACGGCGGACTGCCCCGCCTCTTCGACACGGTACGGCGGCGCCCCGTGGCCACCCCGGTGCCCGCCGCCACCGGACGGACCCTGTGCCAGGGCGACGACCTCACCTTCACCGCCGACAGCGGTGCCGTCGCCACCGCCGGCGCGGACGGGGTCGTCACCTGGGACCTGCGCACGGGCCGCGAACGCCCCCGGCTACCACTGGCCGGTGGCGGATACCGCGTCGCGTTCGCCGGCGACTACGCCCTGACCCTGAGCCCGGGCACCCTCGCCCTGTGGCGCCCGGACCTTCCCGACCCGCCGGACGACGGCCCGCGCGAGCCGCTGCTCACCTTCCCGGTCGCCTCCACGGCCACCGGTGACCTTCGGCTGGACCTCGCCGCGGGTGTGCTGCGCTACGAGGTACAGGGCCGCACCGCCTCGGTGCACACCGTCTCCCTCCAGGGGCTGACCGGCCCGGCGTGGCGGGAACGGGCGCTCGGGCAGACCGCGTTCGACAGCCGGGGCCGGTCGGCCCCGGCCCGGAAACCCCTGGTGGTGGCCGGTGCCGAGACGGTGACCGCCGACCCGTCCGGCCGTACGGCCCTCACCCCGGAGGGCCCGCTCGTCGACATCGGGACCGGCAGGAAGCGGGCGGGCGTCACCGGCGAGGACTACCTCGCGCAGGCGGCCTTCAGCCCGGACGGACGGTATCTCGCCGCAGCCGACCTCCAGGGCCGCGTCACCCTGTGGGACGCGCGCAGCTGGCGCCGGCTCGGCGTCCTCACCCACGGCGGCGGCTCCAACCGCCACGAAGCGGCCCTCGCCTTCTCCGCCGACGGCTCGCTGGTGGCCGTGGGCGACGCGGACGGCTCCGTGCGCGTCTGGGAGACGGCCGCACCGGCGCTGCCGGGCGCGACCCTGCCCGCCGGGGACGCCCCGACGCTCGCGCTCGGCATCACGCCGGGCGGCGGGGAGGTACGCCTCGCCACACCCCATCTGCCGTACCGCGCACTGCCGTTGGCGCCGAGCCGGGCGGCGGCCACGGTGTGCGCACGGGCCGCGGGTGGTCTGCCCGAGGCGGAGTGGAGAGGCTACTTCCCGTCCGCCGAGTACCGCGGCTCCTGCGGGACTTGACTTCGAGAACTCTCCAACTGATGTACTCCCACCCGTCCGGCAGAGACACCACGCAATCCGGGGGGATCCCATGACCGACACACCCGTCGCACTCATCACCGGCGGTGGCAGCGGCATCGGCGCCGCCGTCGCACGGCAACTGCTCGACGCCGGACAGCGCGTGGCCGTCACCGGGCGCCGCGAGTCCCGGCTGCGTGCCTTCGCCGAGGAACTCGGCAACCCCGAGGGCCTGTTGACCTTCCCCGGCAACGCGGCCGAGTACACGGACGTCCAGGCGGCGGTCGACGGCACGCTCAAGGAGTTCGGCCGGCTGGACACGGTCGTCGCCAACGCCGGGTTCGGCACCCACGACACCGTCGCCGAAGGGGATCCGGCCGGCTGGGCCGAGATGGTGCTGACGAACGTCCTCGGCCCCGCCCTCCTGATCCGCGCCGCCGTCGACGCGCTCAAGGAGACCCGCGGCCGGATCGTCCTGATCGGCAGCGTCGCCGGGTTCATCCACGGTCCCGGCAACATCTACGGGGCGACCAAGTGGGCGGTGACCGGCCTCGCCGAGAACACCCGCCGCCAGGTCACCGAGTTCGGCGTCGGCGTCACCCTCGTCGCGCCCGGCCGGGTGGAGACACCGTTCTGGGACGCGTACGGCAGCCTGCCGCCCGGCCACCTGCTCACCGCCGACCAGATCGCCGACTCGATCGTGTGGGCGATCCGGCAGCCCGAGGGAGTCGACGTCAACACCGTCGTCGTACGGCCGATCGGGCAGCCGGTCTGACACGGGCCCACGGCGAAGAGCGCCCCGGAACCCTTCCGGGGCGCTCTTGCCTACGGTCGAAAAGCCTCAGGCGACCGAAAGCCTCAGGCCGCGTTGAACGTCTTCGGGTCCGGCCCCAGCCGCCGGTCCTCGTTCAGCGCGCTGATCGCCGCCAGGTCCTCGGTGTCCAGGCTGAAGTCGAAGACCTCGATGTTCTCCTTGATCCGGGACGGGGTCACGGACTTCGGGATGACGACATTGCCCAGCTGGAGGTGCCAGCGCAGCACGATCTGGGCCGGGGTGCGGCCGTGCTTCTGGGCGATGGCGACGATCGCCGGGACCTCCAGGAGGCCCTTGCCGGAGCCGAGCGGCGACCAGGCCTCGGTCGCGATGCCCTGCTCCGCGTGGTACTCGCGGGCCGCGTGCTGCTGGAGGTGCGGGTGCAGCTCGATCTGGTCGACGGCCGGGATGACGGACGTCTCGGCGATGAGCCGCCGCAGGTGCTCGGGCTCGAAGTTGGAGACGCCGATCGCCTTGATCCGGCCGTCGGCGTGCAGCTTCTCGAACGCCTTGTAGGAGTCCACGTACAGGTCGCGCTCGGGGGTCGGCCAGTGGATCAGGTACAGGTCCAGGTAGTCCAGGCCGAGCTTGTCCAGCGAGGTGTCGAAGGCGCGCAGGGTCGCGTCGTAGCCCTGGTCGCTGTTCCAGAGCTTGGTGGTGACGAAGATGTCCTCGCGGGGCACGCCGGAAGCCGCGATGGCCTTGCCGGTGCCCTCTTCGTTGCCGTAGATCGCCGCTGTGTCGATGCTGCGGTACCCGGCCTCCAGGGCGGTGGCGACCGCGCGCTCGGCCTCGTCGTCCGGCACCTGCCAGACACCGAAGCCCAGCTGGGGCATCTCGACGCCGTTGTTCAGGATGATCGGGGGGACCTTGCTCACGAGCTCTTGATCCTTACGGTTGTCGTCAGGTGGTACTCCCATCGTCAACGATCACGAGCCGTGATGCATTCCTGACCGGAAAATCCGTCCGTCCTCTTTGGTTCGGACCATTGACCGCCAAGTGCCCTGACGCGACCCTGGATTGCGTCACTGAACCCTGTGCATGAATGTGAACCCCCCACCTGTGAGGTGATGTATGTCATGAACACGTCTAGAAGGGCTCTGCTGGGCACCGCCCTCGTCGGCGCGGCGGGAGCCGTGGTCGGTTTGCCGGCCGCCACCCCCGCGCACGCCGCCTCCTGGCAGCAGAAGTGGGCGCCCTCCGCGAGTAGCGACGGACTGGGCGCCTTCGAGACCGTCGAGGACGACCGGGCCGACTCGCACACCGCCGGGCAGCCGCACATCTACGCCACCGGCAGCAACTGGCGCTTCAACATGCACATGGTCGACCGGGACACCTCGACCGACCGGCAGCGCCAGGAGGTCACCGGCCTGCGCACCGGTGGCAGCAGCTATCTGAAGTGGACCGAGGGCCAGACCTGGCGGGTCACGTACTCGATGTACATCCCGAGCTCGCTGAAGGCGACCACCAGCTTCACCCACATCATGCAGATGAAGCAGCCGGGCACCGGGACCTCGCCGATCGTCGTCCAGTCGCTGCGCCGGGTGAACGGGGCGCAGACCATCGAGCTGAAGCTGTTCGACAGCGACACCCTCGTGGGGCGTACGAGCCTCGACCCGCTGCACGACAAGTGGACCGACGTCGACTTCCAGATCAAGGTCGGCAACGGCTCGGCGGGTTCGGTGCGTTGGATCCTCAAGTCCGGCGGCGCCACCGTGATCGACGCCTCCAAGACCGGCGTCGACACCTTCCTGGCCGACCGGGTGCGCCCGAAGTGGGGCATCTACTGCTCCCTGGGCGACACTTCGGGCTCGCTCCAGGACACGTACATGCTGCTGACCAACCTCCGCGGCTACCAGCTCGTGTGACGAGCCGTCAGGCCCGGTACAGCGCCTCGACCTCGCCCGCGTAGGCCGCCTCGATCGCCTTGCGCTTGAGCTTCAGCGACGGGGTGAGCAGCCCGTGCTCCTCGGTGAAGGGCTGGGCCAGGATGCGGAAGGTGCGGATCGACTCGGCCTGCGAGACCAGGGTGTTGGCGGCGACCACCGCGCGCCGCACCTCCGTCTCCAGGTCCGGGTCGCGCACCAGCTGGGCCGGGGGCATCTGCGGCTTGTCGCGCATCGCGAGCCAGTGCTCGACGGCCTCCTGCTCCAGGGTGACCAGGGCGGCGACGTAGGGCCGGTCGTTGCCGACGACGATGCACTGCGCGACCAGCGGATGGTCGCGGACCCGCTCCTCCAGCAGCCCGGGGGAGACGCTCTTGCCGCCGGAGGTGACGAGGATCTCCTTCTTGCGGCCGGTGATGGTGAGGTAGCCGTCCTCGTCGAGCGAGCCGAGGTCGCCGGTGGCCAGCCAGCCGTCGTGCAGGGTCTCGTCGGTGGCCTTCTGGTTGTTGAGATAGCCCTGGAAGACGTTGGCGCCGTGCAGCCAGATCTCGCCGTCGTCCGCGATGTGCACGGTCATGCCCGGGATGGGCGGGCCGACGGTGCCGTAGCGGGTGCGCTCGGGCGGGTTGGCGGTGGCGGCCGCCGTCGTCTCGGTGAGGCCGTAGCCCTCGTAGATGTGCACGCCCGCACCCGCGAAGAACAGGCCGAGCCTGCGGTCCATCGCCGAACCGCCGGTCATCGCCTGCCTGATCCGGCCGCCCATCGCGGCCCGCATCTTGGAGTAGACGAGCTTGTCGAAGAGCTGGTGCTGCATGCGCAGCCCCGCCGAGGGGCCCGGACCGATGCCCCAGGCCTTGGCCTCCATGGCGTCCGCGTACTTCACGGCCACGTCGACGGCCTTCTCGAAGGGCCCGGCCTTGCCCTCCTTCTCGGCCTTGCGGCGCGAGGCGTTGAAGACCTTCTCGAAGATGTACGGCACCCCGAGGAAGAAGGTCGGCTTGAACGCGGCGAGGTCCGGCAGCAGCGCGGCCGCGTTCATCTGCGGCTGGTGGCCGAAGCGCACCCCGCCGCGGATCGCCGCGATCTGCACCATCCGCCCGAAGACGTGCGCGAGCGGCAGGAACAGCAGGGTCGCCGCCTCGTCGCCCTTCTTGGAGTGGAACACCGGCTCCCACCGCTCGATGACGGTGTCCGCCTCGAACATGAAGTTGCCGTGCGTGATCACACAGCCCTTGGGACGGCCCGTGGTGCCCGAGGTGTAGATGATCGTGGCGACGGAGTCCGGGGTGACGGCCTGCCGGTGGCGGTGCACCACCTCGTCCTCGATGGCCACGCCGGCGTCGTACAGCTCCTGCACCGCGCCCGAGTCCAGCTGCCACAGGCGGTGCAGTCGCGGCAGCCGGTCGATGACCGTGGCGATGGTCATCGCGTGGTCCTCGTGCTCGACGATCGCGGCCGTGCACTCGGAGTCGTAGAGCGCCCAGAAGCACTGCTCTGCGGAGGAGGTCGGGTAGAGGGGCACCACCTGGGCGCCGATCGACAGCAGTGCGAAGTCGAAGAGCGTCCACTCGTACCGGGTCCGGGACATGATCGCGACCCGGTCGCCGAAGCGGATGCCCTGCGCGAGCAGCCCCTTGGCGAGGGCCATCACCTCGTCCCGGAACTCCGCCGAGGTCACGTCCCGCCACTCGCCCGCGTCGTCCTTGCGGCCGAGCGCGATGTGCAGCGGGTCCTCCTGGGTATGCCGGAAGACGACGTCGGCCAGTCCGCCCACCGGGGGTGCCAACGCCAACGGCGGGTTGGTGAACTCGCGCAAACCCCTCTCCCCGCTTCTCGTGGCGCCTCGCACAGCGCCGTGAAAGCTACCCCACCTTCAGACGGGAGGGGAGGGGGGCCGAATCCGAGGGGTGCTCACGTATGGGCTGGTCAGTGGCGGAAAATACGCTCACATGGGGAAGGGTCGGACAGAAAGCTGACGGTTGAGTAAGTTTCGGCACCCTAATCTCCACCGAATCTGTACGACCCGACTACGGCTCATGACCTTGGAGAAACGGTCACTCCCGCGCTGTCCTCTCCCTCTCCTTCAGCGCCGACGACCCGGAATTTGTCACTCCGGTGCGTTCGGCGCCGTCCGCCCGGACGAGGGTGAGCACCAGGGCCGCCGCGGCCACTCCGGCGGCGCCCATCACCACGAAGGCCGAGTTCAGGCCAGAGGCGAACGCGGAACGCAGCGCGTGCTCACCGAAGGTGCCCCGCAGGGCCCCCGCGCCACCGCCCGCCAGGGTGTGCGCCGCCTCGCGCGGCAGCGCGTCCCGCATCCGCGAGGTCAGCACGGTCCCGCAGACGGCGACCCCGAGCGCGTACCCGAGCTGCCGGAAGGTGTTCACCGCCCCGCCCGCCATGCCCGAACGCTCCGCGGGCACCGCCGCCAGCGCCGCGCCCCCGAGCGCGGGCGAGACCAGCCCGGTGCCCACGCCCACCAGCACCAGGCCGGGCGTCAGCGCCGTCCAGGTCGAGCCCGCACCGAGGACCGCCTGGCAGAACGACCCCACCCCGACCAGCAGCAGCCCACCGCCGATGGTCAGCCGGACGGGCACCCCGTGCAGCAGCCGCCCGCCGAGGATCGCGACCACGACGGCCGCCCCCGTCATCGGCAGCAGCGTCAGCCCGCCGCGCACCGGGCTCATCCCGAGCAGCGTCTGCATCCAGATCGAGGTGTACGCGATCACCCCGAACGCCACGCCGTTGAAGGCCAGCGCCCCCGCCATCACCCCCACGAAGGCGGGCCTGCGCAGCAGCGACAGATCGAGCAGCGGATGCGCGACCCGCAGCTCCACGACCACGAAGCAGACCAGGGCGAGAGCCGCGAGCCCGAACGAGGTGAGCGTGCCGGCCGCCGTCCAGCCGTCCTTCCCGGCCCGCACCACGGAGTACGTCGTCCCGCCCGCGAAGCCGGCGAACGCGACCGTCCCCAGCCAGTCCACGCGCATTCCGCGCGGCCCCTTCGACTCGGGCACGACCCGCAGCGTCAGCCAGACCGCGACCACGCTCACCGGCAGGTTCACGAAGAAGATCCACCGCCAGCCCGGCCCCTCGGTGAGCAGCCCGCCCAGCACCGGACCGACCGCCGCGGCCCCACCGCTGACCGCGCCCCACACCCCGAGCGCCACGGAACGCCGCCTGCCCTGGTAGACGGATCCGAGCAGCGGCAGGGTCGTCGCGAACACCGCCGCCGCGCCCACGCCCTGCACCGCCCGCGCGGCCACCAGCGTCCCCGGTCCGGACGCCAACCCGCACAGCGCCGACGCCGCGGCGAACAGCACCACGCCCACCACATGCACGCGTCGCCGCCCCAGGATGTCGGCGGCGGCTCCGGCCCCCAGCAGCAGCGCGGCCATCGCCAGCGCGTATCCGTCCACGACCCACTGCAGATCCCCGAGCGAGGCGTGCAACGCCCCCGCCATGTCCGGCAGGGCGACCACCACGATCGTCACGTCCAGCAACAGCATGAACGTCCCCAGGCATACGGCCGTCAACGGCCCCCACGTACGCATGTCCCCAACTCCTCTGTCCTACGGATGCGTCTCGATCCGTACGATGGGCCCGACCCGGACGATCGCACCGGTGTCCGGCACCGAACCGCCGGAACCCGACAGGAGTGGGCATGCTGACGATGGATTCCCCCACCTTCGATCTGCTGGACCTGCGGCTGCTCTGCGCTCTGGAGGTCAACGGCCGGGCCTCCTTCAGCCGGCTCGGCACGGTGCTCGGCGCCTCCGACCAGACGATCGCCCGCCGCTACCGCCGACTGTGCGCCGAGGCCGGCCTGCGGGTCGTGGTCCTGCCCGACCCCTTCCGCCTCGGCCACGACCAGTGGATGCTCCGGGTGCGCTGCGCACCCGACAGCGCCCCGGCCATCTCGGAAGCTCTGGCCAAGCGCCCGGACACGGGTTGGATCGGCCTCGCCTCCGGCGGCACGGAGATCGTCTGCATGACCCGCCCCCGCAGCCCCGACGACCACGACGAACTCCTCCTCGGCAAGCTCCCGCGCACCCCGAGCGTCATGGAGATCCGCGCCCACCAGCTCCTGCACCGCTTCTACGGCGGCCCAGGGGGCTGGACCGGAAAGTTCGGCGCGCTGACGCGGGAGGAGATCACGGCGCTGACCCCGGACGCACAGCCAGGGCCCGCGTCTCTCACCCCGGAGGACGAACTCCTCCTGGCGGTCCTGGAACACGACGGCCGCGCGGGCTACCCGGAACTCCAACGCGCGACAGGCCGCTCCGAGTCCGCGGTGAAACGCAGACTGGCGACCCTGCTCGGCTCGGGCGCGGTGTACGTGGACATCGAGTACAACTCAGAGGTCCTCGGCTACCCGCGCGCGGCGGCCCTGTGGATCACCGCGGACCCGGGCGCCCTCCACTCGGTCGGCCAGGCCCTGGCCACCCACGACGAGGTGGCCTTCGCCAGCGCGACAGCGGGCCCGTCCAACATCCTGGTGACGTCGGTGGTGAGGGACACGGCGGGTCTGTACGCCTACCTCAGCGGCCCCCTCGGCAGCCTTGAGGGAGTGCGGCACGTGGAGGCGACGCCCTTTCTGCGGCGGGTCAAGCAGCTGACCTATCCGGCACCGCGCCGACCCGGCCCCGCCGTCACAGCGAGCGCACCATGATCAGTCGGTGCTGACCCGGTCCGAAGTACTCCGGTCGCTCGTCCGTGAGCACGAAACCGAGCGAACCGTACAGCTCCACCGCGGGGGTGTTGCTGGGGTCGACGGTCAGGGCCGCCTCCACCACCTGCTCGCGACGCAGGCGTTCCAGCGCTTCCCGCAGCAGCTGTCGCCCGTATCCCCGGCCGCGCGCCCGCGCATCGACCCCGAGCCCCAGGATCCAGCTGCGCTTGTGATCGGAGCGGGTGCCCGCGAGCACGTACCCGAGCAGGTCCGTGCCGTCGTCGAGCACCAGCAGGTCGTCCCCGTGGACGTCGAAGAGCTGGCGCAACACGAAGAAGGGGTAGGGGAATTCGGGGAAGAGGTGCTCGTCGAGACGGGTGAGCCGGGGCAGATCCGACTCCCGTGCGGGACGCAGCGTCACCGGGGCGGCGGGCGTGGCGGGCCCGCGCGCGGCGGGCGGCGGAAGAGGGTCTCCGGTCGGTGCGGGCATTGCTGTCCTTCTGGAGCGTGAGACGAGGCGAAGGGCGTCGGCCCAAGGGCGAACTCCTGCGCCGGGATGTCGAATTGTGCGTCAGTGGAACCATGGCCGGGTTCAGGCGCGCGCCCTGACACGGGACTTGTCACCATCCTGGCCCCGTGCGGACCATTCCCTCATACCATGGAACGACCCGAGGCGAGGGGGAGAGAGTGCATGAGCCGTCAGGGCAGGTGCTCAACGAAGACGCTCCGTGGAACTCTTTCGACCCGCGCACCTATGTCGAGACCAACTACCGCTGTCTGACCGGGGAGGACGCCCGGATCCTGGAGATCGTCCGGGACCACTTCGTCGGCCATTTCGAGCATGCGGGCGACGACCGGTCCTCGCTCCGCGGTATTGACGTCGGCACCGGCGGAAACCTCTATCCGGCTCTCTCCCTGCTGCCGTGGTGCCACGAAATCACCCTGTGCGACCGGGCCGCGCCGAACGTGGAATGGCTCAAGAGGCAGGAGTGGGACGCCCTTTCGGAAGGCGGGGCGTGGCTGTGGAACCAGTTCTGGGAGATCCTCGCGCTGCGCCCGCCCTACCGCTCGATCCCGCAGCCGCGTTCCCGGCTGGGCACCGCGGTCCGCGTCGAACAGGGCAACCTCTTCGACCTGCCGTCCGGGGCCTGGGGCATCGGCACCATGTTCTTCGTGGCGGAGTCGATGTCCACCTCCCACGAAGAGTTCGCGCGGGCCGTCCGCAGCTTCCTCCACTCACTCGAACCGGGCGCCCCGTTCGCCG
This sequence comes from Streptomyces sp. NPDC047072, assembly GCF_040643855.1. Lineage (NCBI taxonomy): Bacteria > Bacillati > Actinomycetota > Actinomycetes > Kitasatosporales > Streptomycetaceae > Streptomyces > Streptomyces sp. NPDC047072. The sequence continues at coordinate 10,294 of NZ_JBEYVC010000143.1, forward strand.
CCGCGTTTGTCGAGGGGTCCGCCGGGTATCACGTCGGTCCGGAGACCTATCCGGCCTGCCGGGTGAGCGACACCCACGTAAGGGCCTGTCTCCGGCCGTACGCCGACTCGTTCGAGATCACTCTCGTCGATCCCTCCGACCCCCCCTTTCGTGACGGCTACACCGGGATGATCGTGGCCTGCGGGCGGCGCAATTCCCGCCCGGCAGGCCCGGAAGATCTCTAGTACATGAGGGCGGAGAGCCGCTCGACGGTGATTGGTCCGGCGGCGGGGGACGGTCGAAGGGGGGGCAGATGCAGATCAGTCCGCGGCGGCAACTGCTGGACGTGTGGTCGGGCATCGTGAACGGGTGCGTCACGGAAGGGAAATGGAACGGGTGGGCGGACGGCGACCGCGGCAGCGTGGAGGACGCGGAGCGTCTGCTGTGCCTGATGTACCCGGCCACGGAGATCCCCGACTTCCGGCTCGGCGATCCGGATCTGCTGCAGGACGACGTGCAGCGGGTGCTGGCGGAGCTCGGCGGGCCGCTGGACGTCCCGGAGGCGCTCTGCCGGGCACTCGGCGACTTCACGGCGACCCACACCCGGGACGGTGCACCCGACTTCTCCGCAGGCGGCTATCTCGCCGGCGCCGAGCCGGGCCGTGAAGCGACCGCGGCGCAGCGAAGGCTCGCTACCGTGGACTCCTTCTCCATGTCCCTCACCCTGTGCCTGGCGACTCTCGGCTTCCTCAAGGCGCTGACGGACAGACTGCCCGGTGGCCGGGTGCAGACCCTCGCCGACCGGTTAAGGCGAGCCACGGAAATCCGACTCACCGCCGCCATGGTGGGTCTGCTTCGCTCGTTCACCGTGCATGTCTTCTCCGCCGAATCGGCCCGGGGACGTCTCTTGTGCGAGTTGCTGGGGCAGGAGCGGACCGCCGACCGGATCGTCCTCGACCGGTTCCACGACAGCTTCCGCCGACTGCGCGCGACCATCAGGGACAACTTCGACCCGGACGGCGAACTCCTCGCCGGTCTCGCCAGGCGGCATCAGCTCTTCGAATGCGGCTGGTCCTGGGGCATCGTCCGCGACGCGCCGCCCGTTCCCACAGACGAGGAGATCGGACCGCAGCCCGAGGGCTGCGCGGCGGCCACGGCCTCGCCGTACTTCACTGTCGTGGCCCTCGACGGCATCGACGACCTCTTCTCGGAGCGCACCCTCACTCTCGGACTGCTCAACACGGAACAGCAGCGGCTGGCCGAGGCGCTGCGGCTGCGGCGTGAGATCGCCCAGCAGTACTGGTCCGGCATCGCGCGTTTCGACCGCACACACTGGCCGTTGGAGGACATCCCCTGGCGCACCGCCGAGGACAGTGCGACAGCCGAGTACTACACCCTGTGCGTCACCTCCGTCCTGGTCCACGGCCTCGGCCGCCGGCGCTCCGCCGAGGACGACGTGACCCGGGCCGTCACCGTCCTGGAACGCCTGGCCGAGCGGGGGCGCGTCACCAGCCGTACGACGGCCGGCGACCCGGCCGTACGTCTGCACAGCCCGGGCGTCGTCCTGGAGCTGCCGGGCAGTGAACTCCTCGGTCCGCCGCTGTGCCGCACGGTGAACGACTTCTCCCCCCAACTCCTCAAACGAGCCGTTCAGTTGAGCGCCATGACCCGGGCGCTCCCGGACCGGAACCGGCTGCTTGCACTGGCCGAGCAGACCATGGAGCACCTGTGGCTGCGCCGCAGAAGGGAAGGCGCCGGCGCCGGTCTGTGGGACGAAGTCCGAGGCATCGACCCCCTTGCCCCCATACCGGAGGCGGAGCCCTCGTGGGGATTCACCGAGCGGGTCGTGGAGGCACTGGTCGCCGCGGCCGGCCTGTACGCGCAGCCGCCCCCGCGCAGCGAGACCCTCGCCGAACTCGCCCGCACCATGATCGGCGAGGCCGCCCATCTGCTCGGAGTCGAACAACAGCGGCCGGCACCGGGCACCACGAGCCCCGCCGGACAGTCCTTGGCCGCCGTCGGGTCCCGGCTGAGCCGGGCCGGACGACTCGTCGAGGACCGGCCGGGCACCGCCTGCGCCCTGGCCATGTCCGTGCTCGCGGACCTCGACGCGCTCGCCCGGGCTCGCGAGACCGCACCGGGAGGAGGACACACACCGTGATCTTCTTCGCCGCCTCGGACAAGGGAGGCACCGGCCGCTCGGTCACCACGGCGAACCTCGCCTACCGCAGGGCGCTGAGCGGTGACGACGTCTGCTATGTCGACTTCGACTTCGGCTCGCCCACCACGGCGGCGGTCTTCGACGTGCCGGGCGCGCTCAGCGGCATCGAGAAGGACGGCCTGCACTCCTATCTGCGCGGAGGCTGTGGCGAGCCCGAGCGGATCGACGTGTGGGCCCGCACCGAGCACCCGGAACTGCGGCTGCGTCCCGTCGGCGCGGGCCGGCTGGTACTTCTGCCCGGCGACCTGAGCGGCGGCGAGTTCGCCATCGACGCGGACACCCTGCGTCGCTGTGCCGACCTCCTGCTGCGCCTGAGCGGCGAGTTCGACCTCGTTCTGGTCGACCTGAGCGCGGGACGCAGCTTCGCGATGGAGATGGCGCTGACCGTGACCTCGATGCCCGAGACCCGCGGACTGCCGGCCCGCTGGCTCGTCTACCACCGCTGGACCCGCCAGCATGTGGTCGCCGCCGCCGGACTGGTCCACGGCAGCCGCGGCATCGTCGCCGGTGGGGTCGCCCGCGGCCACGACGAGGAACTGCTGCGCGGCGCGATCCGCTTCGTCCGGGCGGCCGTACCCGATGCCGACTCGCCCGTGTGGTCACAGCTGACGCCGGCCCAGGCGGCGTGGCTGCGCGAGTGCGACCTCTCCCTGCGGGAACTGGCGGCCGAACTCGGCGTCGGCTACGCCAGGGTGCTTGGCTCGACACCGCTGGAGCCCGTGCTGCAGTGGCGCGAACAGCTCATCACCGACACCGACGTGGACGACCGTGGCATCGTCACCCCGCAGACCCGGCAGGCCCTCATGGACCTCGCCGACCGGCTGACCGACGACAAGGCCTGGGGGCGGCCGTGACCGGCCGCCGAGTCCCGGTGTTCCAGGAGGCCACCGACGCTCCGCGCACCCAGGCCGTTCCACTCGCCCACGTCTCCCTGGAACTCGGCCACTTGTACGCCGAGGACTTCGAGGCGGGCCCCGGCCGGCTGCGTGAACACTTCGCCCGGGTACGGCCCTTCGTGGACGCCGTACGGTCGTCGGCCGCCGTGTCCGCCGCCGGCCGGAAGCCCCGCGTCAGTACCTGCTTCCTGGTCGACGACTACCTGAGACCGCTCGCCCCGCCCAGCGAGGTGCTGCCCGTGCTGCTGGACGCCGCAGAGCGCGCGGGCGTCCGCGTCGACTACCTGGCCAGGGAGTCCGCGTGCGCGGTCGCGGGCCGGATACCGCTCGCCGACCACCTGGTGCAGCAGCTGGTGGAGTCTCCGCCGCCGGGCAGCGACGGCTCCCGGCCACCTGTCGGACAGACCGGCTGGCTCTCCAACGGCGAACGCTCGCCTGCCGCCCCGCGCCAGGCCATGGCCCCCGTTCCGGTCTGGCGGCCGCCCGCCGAGACCGCGGCCCGGCGCCACTCCATCTTCACCGATGTCCAGCTGTGGGACGAACAGGACGGGAAGCGCACCTGGTCATGCGCCTTCCTCTCCGCCGTATGGCAGCTAGCCCGGCTTGGGCTGCTGCGGGACCGTGGAGAAACCGTGCTGCTGCCGGTGGGGTACGACGGGGCCCCGTTCCCACGGCACTGGGCGGAACTGCCCGCACTGACCCGGCTGGAGGAGACCGCGGCACCCTTCTCCGCCTACCTCACCTGGTCGGTGCTCCCCTCCCGCTTTCTCGCCGTGGAGCACGCCGTTCGGGTCGTCCTCGACCAGGTCGCGGCGGACCCGGCGGCCCTGCGCCAGGTGACCGAGCGCTCAGCGCGCGAGGAGCTGCCGGTGCCCGAATCGATCGCCGAACGGGTGTCCTACGTCTTCTACCCGGAGCCGTGAGATGCGCGCCACGGGGGAGTCCGGAACAGTCACCGCGCTGGCCTTCGGTGAGGTGCGCACCGCGTTGCTCGCCACATCCCGGACCCTGGCCCACGAGGAGGCCGGGCGGCTGATGCGCCTGCGGGAGGGCGACTGGGTACGCGTTTCCTCCCGTCCCCGGCTGCACGCGGTGTCCCCGGACTTCCTCACCGGCGTGGACTGCCCGCTGCCCTCCGCCGGCGGAGCGCGCATTCGGGGTGTCGGAACGGTCACCGCCCACGCGGTGCTGACCGACGGACGTATCCTCCAGACCGCTGCCCGTCTCGCCGCGCCCGCCGCAGGCATTCACGAACGCCGCCCCTGGGGCCGCTATTTGGCGGAACCGGGCGTCGTCCAGCCCTTCGGGCGGCTGTCCGCCGCCGATGTCGCCGAGGGCTGGCTGGCCGGGCGGGGCCGGCGAGGGGACCTCGCGCTCGGTGCGATCGCCGAGCGCCTGCTCGCCGAGGTGACCCGCCATCCCCTGCTGGACCGCCGTCCGCCCTTCACCTCCCGCCCGACCAGGCTTCGGTGGGCTGCCGTGCGAGCGGCGGGGGACGAGGGACCGGTCGTGGAACGGTTCACGGTCGACGAGGACGGGCAGCGGGCGGTGCGGCTGCGGCTGCCGGAAGACACGCCGTGGCTGGAGGCCGAACGCTTCAGCGAGGACCTCGCCCTGCACGACTGGCTGTTGACGACGCTCATGTCCGTGATCGAGCGCAGCCGGGCGGGTGCGACGGACGGCGGTGTGGCGCTGTGGGCGCTGCGGCCGGCCGTGGACCATCTGCTGCACGCGTGGATGCCGAAGGCGTTCGTGGACCCCGCGCTGGCCGTGTTGTGGGACGCGCTGGAGCGGGAGACCGGGTTCACGCGGCAGTGGGAGTCGATGGTCCAGCGCGTCAGGGACCAGCTGGCGCTGGCCCTCGTGGACCTGGCGGGCCGTCCGGCGAGCTGGAACGGGGGATGAGATGGCGGAGTTGAGCAGGACACAGTCGGTGCTGCTGAAGGTCGGTGTGACGGGCGCGCTGGGCATCGGCACGTTCTTGACCACCAACGCGTTCGAGTCGTCGAAGGTGGCGACGCTGACGCTGTCCCTGCTCATCAGCGGTTCCGCCCTGATCGTCCAGTTCATGGTCGACTTCGAGAAGGAGACACGGAAGCTGGCGGGCCGGCTCGAAAGACATGCCGACGACGTGGAGTCAGGTGTGACCACCAGCTTCGCCCGCCTCGGGGACATCGCCAAGTTACTGGGCAGGATCGACGACGACTCGGCGAGGTTCGCGGAGGTGGAACGGCTGGTGCGCAACATCGCCGCCCTCGGTTCCCAGCGCCGGGGGATCCACCGGGCGCTCGCCGACGCGGAACTCACCAGGGTCGCCGACCTCATGGGCGATCTGCGGGGAGACTACGTCGACTACGAGGGCGAGGACCGGGACTGGCTGCTCACGCTGGTGCGGCACGTGGAGCGGAGCATGGACGCCGCGAGCACCCACGAGGACCTGGACTTCTGGAAGACCGATCTCGGGCAGCGCTATCTGATGCAACAGCGGGCGGCGCATCTGAGAGGTGTCAAGATACGGCGTCTGATCATCGTGGAATCACCGGACGCCGTCGACGGAGAACTGCGGAGCCTGCGGGACCGGCAGCAAGGACTGGGGATCGATGTGAAGGTGGTGGCGCGTTCGGAGCTGCCGCACCATCTGAGCATCTATCCGGTGCACAACTTCGTCGTCTTCGACGAGGCGATCAGCTACGAGGTCAGTCCCGACCTGAGCACCGGCCGTGGACCCGACGGGGAGCCGCCGACCCCGATGATCGCCGGCACGAAGCTGGTGCTGGAACCGGAGAAGGTCGCGGAACGGACCAGTCGCTTCGAAGAGCTGTGGGACGAGGGGAACTAGGGAGTCGAGATGGACAGCAGGACGGGGCTGGCGCCGAAGATCTTGGTCACCGTGGTCATCGGCGGCCTGACGTATCTGATCACGCGGATCTTCGACATGTCGGACGGGACGGGGATCACCCTCGGCGTCGTCGTCGCATCCGCCTTCCTGATCGTGCAGTTCGTGATGGACCTGGACCGCCGGCTGGAGATCCTCCGGCGCGGTCTGACGGAGAACCGTGAGGAGACCAGAGAGCTCGTCTCGTCGAGTTTCGCGAGGATCAACGAGGCGACGGAGCTCTTCAGCGTCGTCGAGACCTCGTCGCTGCGCACGGACTCGGTCTCCCAGCTGGTCCAGAGCGCGTCCCGGGTGGCGGACACCGGCCCCGAGATCGTCCGCAGCTTCGCGCAGGAGGAGATCGGCAGACTCGCGGCGATGCTGGACAGCATGAGCCGCAACGTCATCGACCGCGACGGCGAGGACCACGACTGGATCATCACCCTCACCCAGTGCTCCACGGGCAGCATCGACGCCATCAGCACGTCGATGGACCACGGCTTCTGGAACGGCGAGACCGGTCTGCGGTATCTGCGAGCGCAGCGTGAGGCCATCCAGACCAGAGGGGTGCGGATCCGCCGGCTCTTCCTGGTGGCCTCCCCCGACGGAATCACCGGCGAACTGCGCCAGCAGTGCGACGAGCAGCAGATCCTGGGTATCGACGCACGCATCCTCGTCCTGGAGTCCAAGTCCGCGTCGGTACGGCTGGGCGCGATGAACGACTTCGTCGTCTTCGACGGGGAACTCTCCTACGAGGTGGCCTTCGACATGGGCGGGATCAACGCCACGACGACGCTGCACTTCCAGGCCGAACGCGTCCGGCTGCGCATCGAGCGCTTCAACGAGCTCTGGGAGGCCGCGACGACCGACTTCGGGTAGCCGCCAGCCGGTCCCCACCCGCCAGAATCGCGGAGGCCAGCGCGTCCGCCGCCCCTCGTACCGACGCGGGTCCCCGCTGCCCGTGGACAAGGACGAAGTCCACCGTGCCCAGCTCGGGCAGCCCCGCCCGCTCCGGGACGCGTACCAGGCCAGGCGGGATCAGCCCCCGTGAGTGCGCCATCACCCCCAACCCCGCCCGGGCCGCCGCGATCAGCCCGTTCAGACTCCCGCTCGTGCAGACGATCCGCCACTCCCGCCCCTGCCGCTCCAACGCCTCCAGGGCAAGGGCCCGAGTGATCCCCGGCGGCGGATAGACGATCAACGGCACCGCCCGATCCGCGTCCAGGCGGAGCCGATCCGCGCCGATCCACACCAGCCGGTCGTGCCAGACGAGTTCACCGCGGGGATCCTCCGGCCGCCGTTTCGCGAGCACCAGGTCCAGCTTGCCCGCGGCGAGCTGCTCATGCAGCGTCCCGGACAGCTCGACCGTCAACTCGAGGTCGACCTCGGGATGGTCGTAGCGGAACCCCTCCAGGATCTCCGGCAGCCGGGTCAGCACGAAGTCCTCCGACGCCCCGAACCGCAGCCGCCCCCGCAGCCGCGTCCCCGTGAAGAACGCCGTCGCCTGTTCGTGCACCTCCAGGAGCCGGCGCGCGAACCCGAGCATCGCCTCGCCGTCCTCCGTCAGCTCCACGGAGTGGGTGTCCCGGGTGAACAGCTGCCGCCCGGCCGCGTCCTCCAGGCGCCGCACATGCTGGCTCACGGTCGACTGGCGCAGCCCGAGCCGCCGGGCGGCCTGCGTGAAGCTCAAAGTCTGCGCCACCGCCAGGAACGTACGCAGCTGAGAAGGGTCGTACACGGAACCAGGCTATCGCGGAACGTGATGACAGTCAGAGTGGTATGCCGGATTCCCGATCAAGGGGCGGAGGAGGACGATGGAGAGGGGAATCCCGTCCTCCGTACCCGTACCGCCTAGCAAGTGGAGAACCGTGAAGCGCCTGAAGTGGCCGGCCTGGATGCCGGTCGACCCGTACATCCTGCTGCTGCTCGGCACGGTCGGCCTCGCGGCCCTCGTACCCGCACGCGGGACCACCGCGGACGTGGCCTCCGGAGCCTCCACGGCGGCGATCGCCTTCCTCTTCTTCCTCTACGGCGCCCGGCTGTCCACCCGCGAGGCGCTGGACGGCCTCAAGCACTGGCGGCTGCACGTCACCGTCCTCGCGTGCACCTTCGTGATCTTCCCGCTGCTCGGTCTCGCGGCCCGCGGACTCGTCCCGGTGTTCCTGACCCACCCGCTCTACCAGGGCCTGCTCTTCCTCACCCTGGTCCCCTCCACCATCCAGTCCTCGATCGCCTTCACCTCGATCGCCCGCGGCAACGTGCCCGCCGCGATCTGCGCCGGCTCCTTCTCCTCCCTGGTCGGCATCGTCATCACCCCGCTGCTCGCCGCCGCCCTCCTCGGCAGCAGCGCCGGTGGCTTCTCGGCCGACTCGCTCGTGCAGATCGTGCTCCAGCTCCTCGTGCCCTTCCTGGCCGGACAGCTGCTGCGCCGCTGGATCGGCGGCTTCATCACCCGCCACAAGAAGGTCCTCGGGCTCGTCGACCGCGGCTCGATCCTGCTGGTCGTCTACACCGCGTTCAGCGAGGGCATGGTCCAGGGCATCTGGCACCAGGTGAGCCCGCTCAGGCTCGCCGGTCTGCTGGTCGTCGAGGCGGTGCTGCTCGCGATCATGCTGGCCCTGACCTGGTACGGCGCCAAGGCGCTCCGCTTCGGCCGGGAGGACCGGATCGCCATCCAGTTCGCGGGCTCAAAGAAGTCCCTGGCCTCCGGACTGCCCATGGCCAGCGTTCTGTTCGGCGCGCACGCCTCGCTCGCCGTGCTGCCGCTGATGCTCTTCCACCAGATGCAGCTGATGGTGTGCGCGGTGATCGCCAAGCGCCGCTCCCACGACCCGGTGGACCGGGAGTTCAGCGCGCCGGAGACAGCCGAAGCGTCACGAACCGCGGTCGGTACAGCGCGACGTTCCGGTTGATCTGCGCCGAAGCGCCCGCGGTCTCCAGCCAGTTGACGTCGTAACTGAGCACCAGCCGTCCCCTGCCGCTCAGTTCGGCGTGGACCTGCGGGTTGTAGGCGGCCACCTGGCCGGTCGGGAGCGTAGGCGTGAAGTCCTTCGCCGGGCCGTGCCAGGGCCCGGTGGGGGAGCAGGCCCAGTACGAGGTGACGGCCGCCAGCCCCTTCGTGCCGGCGGCCATGGTGAACAGCACGTACGTGCCGTCCGCGCGGACGACAGAGAAGGCGCTGCCCACCCCCGTGTGCCGGCCGGCTTCGAGCACCGCGCGTGGCCGGGCGCCGGTCGTCCATGCCCTCCCGTCCCAGTACTCCCACGCGCCCGGCTCCCCGAGCAGCCCCTCCGGCACCCGCGCCACATACGCCGAGGAGGCGGGCCGGGACTCCGCCTGGCCGTCGTCGCCGCCGAACACATAGGTCCAGCCGCCCTGTTCGACCAGCGTCGTCCCGAACAGCACCCGCTGGGACGGATCTTGGACGGGCTGCTGGTCGAGCACCTTCGTGATCGACTCGACGCGCAGGTCGGGCAGCGACAGGGTCGCGACCTCGGTCGCGGTCGGTACCCCGTAGATCCACGGGGACGGCCCGGCCGCCCGCACCCACAACAGCACCCGGACCACCTTCTCCGCCGATCCCGGCGAGCGCGGTTCCACGCGGGCCGCGACGGGCCAGCGCCACTGGTTGGGGCCCGGATCGGGGAACAGGGGCGCGGCCAGGGTGGACTCCAGGCGGCCGTCGCGCATCAGCACCGCCGAGTTGCGCACCAGGGGAGCGGTCGTGTCCCGCCAGGCGTACGACTCCCCGAACGGGTTGGGCGGCCCGTACACCTGGCCCAGATAGGTGTCGGAGAACAGCCACAGCAGCCGCCCGTCCGGCAGCCGCACCGAGTGGGTGCCGTCACCGCCGGTCCAGTCGTCGGCGCGGGTGGCGTCGTCGCCGTAGCGGGCGAACTCGCCGGTCAGCTCGTCGTCGGCCGACCAGGAGCGGACGGTGCGCGGCATGCAGCCGGCGTCCTTGCCGTCGTCGTCCCGGGGGAGCGCGGTGAGGAGGACGGCGCCGAGCACCAGCGTCAGCAGCAGGCCGACGCCGGTGAGGTGTCGTGCTCGTGGGTCCTCGGGCACGCTCCGCGACGTTAGTGGCTGCGGCTCACCCGGTCCATGGGCAGCCACAGGACGGTGCCCGCCGGGGAGGCGCCCGCGCCGGTGATCTCCGCGTCGGTGAGCGCCCGGTCCCAGACCCGGACTTCGTCGATCGCGCCCCTGAAGTGGGCCCGGCCGTCCATGCGTTGACCGACGTGCACGCCGAACGGCGAGGTGCGGCTGACCGATCCGGACACGTCCGGCGCGGAGACCGCCGTACCGTCGAGGAAGAGGGTGAGCCGTCCGCCGCCCCGCCGCAGGGCCACGTGGTGCCAACGGCCGTCGTTGTAGGCACCGTTGGCGCTCACCGACACGGTCCCGACGGCCGTCGCCCCCTCCCGTACGGTGATCAGCCCGCGCACCCGGCCGCTCGCGGGCTCCGCGCGCAGCCACACCTGCGGCTGCGATGTGCCCACACCGCCCATCCACAACAGAGGCCGCTCGCCGCCAGTAGCGGTGTACCGGAACCACAGGGACGCGGTGAAGTCCTTGGTGCCGAGGGGGAGTTGCGGCCGGTAGGGCAGGCGTACGGCGTCGTCGGTGCCGTCGAACTCCAGGGCGCCGCCGATGACGCCCGGCGTCGCTCGGGCGCCGCCGAGGACGGCCGCGCCGGGTGCTCCGGGCGCTCCGGGTGCTTCGGGTGCGAGGTCGGCGGTGGTCGGGTCGGGGGCCCGGCGGGGTGTCAGCCAGTCCTCGGTGAAGCGGGCGAAGCGGATCTCGTCGTGGGCGTCGGCGGCACCGGCCTCGTAGAGCAGGCCCACCGTGTCCGGGCCGGCCGGGGCCAGGTCCGAGTAGCCGGACCAGTCGGTGGTGACGACCGTGCCGCGGTCGACGGTGTCCCAGGTGCGGCCGCCGTCGTAGGAGGAGCGGATCATCATGGTCCGGCGGCGGTCGGGGTCGGCGGGGCAGGACAGCAGCAGGCGGGCGCCCAGGCCGAGGGTGGCGCACTCCACCTGGGGCGCGTACAGGTCCGGAAGGCTCTGGAAGGGTGAGGCGAACGTGGTGCCGCCGTCCTCGCTGACGGCCTGGGAGCGGTGGCCGAGATCGGTGCCGTCCTGCTCGCGGCCACTGACCAGGACAGAGCCGTCGGCGCGTTCGGCGACGGTCGGTTCGGAGGGCTTCTGCCGGAAGGTGCCGTCGGCGGCGACCGGCCAGGACTCCGTGGCCCCGACCCGCCAGGTGGTCCCGTGGTCGTCGCTCACGACCAGCGCCGCGTGGTTCTCGGTGACCCGACTCCCGTCCCACGTCTCGGCGTTGACCCCGAGCACCAGCCGGCCGGCGTACGGACCGCGGCCGATCTGGATCCCGTGCACGGGGCCCGTCGCGTACCAGGAGTTCCACCGGGCGGGCAGGATCTCGGCGCCCAGGTCGCGGGGCGCGGACCAGGTCAGGCCGTCGTCGTCGCTGTACTGGAGGTGCGGGGTGCGGGTGCAGGGGATCGCGCAGTTCCCGCCGTCCGTACGGCCGGTGTTGAACGTCTCCACCAGCAGGACCCGGCCCGTCTCCCGGTCCACGACCGGCGCCGGATTGCCGTGGGTGTCCCCGCCGCCCTCGGTCACGACCCGGAGCGGGCCCCAGGTGCGTCCGCCGTCGGTGGAGCGCTTGACGACGAGGTCGATGTCGGTGGCGTCACCGCAGTTGAGGACCCGCCCCTCCGCGAACGCGAGGAGCGTCCCGGTGGTCGTGCGGACGATCGCCGGGATGCGGAAGCAGGCGTAGCCGGGATCCCGGTCCGCCCGGAAGAGGACCTGCTGCTCGAACTCCGGTGCGGCGGCGGTGCGTTGGGCCTGCGCGGGACCCGCGAAGGCGGCCGTCGCCGCCAGGGCGAGGGCCGCCGCGAGGAGGGATCTCAGGAGTGCGGGACGACGTGCCGGCATCAAGCGACCTGCCCTTGAGGACATCTGATATGAAATATGTACGGAGCGGACAGTAACCAGACCGCATCCGCCTCACAAGCACCCCACGCGTGTCGCCGTCAGGGAACGAGCACGACCTTCCCGAGATTGCTCCGCGTCTCCACGGCCTCGTGCGCCCTCGCCGCCTCCTCCAGGGCGAACTCCCCGTGCACGGCGACCCGTACGGCGCCCGCCCCGAACAGCTCCCACAGCTCGCGGCGCCACCGCTCGTACAGCTCCGGCCGCTCCCGGGCGATCCGCGCCATCTGGAAGCCCGTCACCGACTTGGCGCCGACGAGGAGGTCGTACGCCCGGACCGTCCCGCCACCCGAGCTGTACGCCACGAGCCGCCCGCCCGGGGCGAGGGCGACGAGGGCCGGGGTGAGCAGGTCGCCCCCGACCGCGTCCAGGGCGTAGTCGACGGGATCGCCCCAACTGCCGTCCTCGTACAGGGCGACGGTGTCGGCGCCGAGCGCGCGCACGAAGTCCGCCTTCGCCGGATCGGAGACCGCGCCGACGACCCGGGCCGCGCCCCGGACCCGGGCGAGCTGGACGGCGAGATGGCCGACCCCGCTCGCCGCGGCCGTGACCAGTGCCGACTCTCCCCGCTCCGGCCGCGCGGCCTCCAGTGCGCCGAGCGCGACCAGCCCGCTGCGGACCAGGGCGACCGCGTCGACGGCCGTGGCACCGGCGGGCACGGGCGAGGCCATGGACGCGTGCAGGACGGCGAAGTCGGCGTAACCGTGCCCGAAACACAGCCCGGTGACGCGGTCCCCGATGCGATGGGGTCCGGCACCAGGACCGGTGGCCACGACCTCCCCGGCGATCTCACCGCCGAGCGGCACGGGCTCGGCCGACTCGGTGACCTTGCGTACGACAGGAAGCGTGACGCCCACCGCCTCGCAGCGCACGAGGAGTTCACCGGGGCCGGGCTCGGGGATAGGGGCCTCCTCCAGGAACAAGGGGCCACCGGTGGACTCGTAACGAACGCGGCGCATCGGCCACACCTCCGGGAACGTCGTTGGGAGCCCCAACGATATTCACGGATTCATTGGTGAGTCCAATGGTTATTCGCTAGGTTGGGAGCCGTGACCGAAGCACCGCTCCTCGCGATCCGCTCCCTCCCCAGCTGGCTCCTCGGCCGCGCCGCGGCCCGGGGCCGCGCCCTGGTGGCCGAGGCGCTCGCCGCGGAGGACATCAGGATGTGGCACCACGTCGTCCTCTCCGCGGTCCGTGACCTCGGGCCCGTCGCCCAGGCCGACCTGGGCCGCAGCATCGCCCTGGACCCCAAGGACCTGGTCGGCGTCCTCAACGACCTCCAGACCGCGGGCCTGGTCCTGCGGACGCCGGACGCCCGGGACCGCCGTAAGAACGCCGTGTCCCTCACGGACGAGGGCGCACGGCTGCTCAAACGCTGCGAGAGGCGGGCCCGCGCCGCCAACGACGAACTGCTCGCGCCGCTCTCACCGGCCGAACGCGAGCAGTTCATGGGCCTGTTGGCCCGGATCTCCGGTACGGCGGACTGAGGCCCGGGTCAGTGCCGGGTGGCCGCCTGGAGGGCGATGCGGTCCTCGCCCGCGTACACGTTCATGGAGCTGCCCCGCAGGAAGCCCACCAGGGTCAGCCCGGTCTCCGCGGCCAGGTCCACGGCCAGCGACGACGGCGCCGAGACCGCCGCCAGCACCGGGATGCCCGCCATCACGGCCTTCTGCGCCAGCTCGAAGGAGGCCCGGCCGGAGACCAGCAGGACCGTGCGGGACAGCGGGAGGTTCCCCTCCTGGAGCGCCCGCCCGACCAGCTTGTCGACCGCGTTGTGCCGGCCCACGTCCTCCCGTACGTCGACCAGCTCGCCGTCCTCCGTGAACAGGGCCGCCGCATGCAGGCCCCCGGTGCGGTCGAAGACCCGCTGGGCCGCGCGGAGCCGGTCGGGCAGGCTCGCGAGGAGTTCGGGGGTGACGCGGACCGGGGGCGTGTCGGCGATCGGCCAGCGGGCCGTCGTACGGACCGCGTCGAGGCTCGCCTTGCCGCACAGACCGCACGAGGAGGTCGTGTAGACGTTCCGCTCCAGGGTGATGTCGGGGATCACCACGCCGGGGGCCGTCTTCACGTCCACGATGTTGTACGTGTTCGAGCCGTCCACCGTCGCGCCCGCGCAGTAGACGATGTTCTGGAGATCGCTCTGCCCGCCGAGCACGCCCTCGCTGACGAGGAACCCCGCCGCGAGCGCGAAGTCGTCGCCCGGGGTGCGCATGGTGATCGCCAGCGGCTTGCCGTTCAGCCGGATCTCCAGCGGTTCCTCCGCGACGAGCGTGTCCGGGCGCGCGGAGACCACCCCGTCCCGTATGCGGAGCACCTTGCGTCGTTCCGTGACTCGTCCCATGTGTGCCTCAGTCCCGGTTCTGTCCGTGCTGGTAGCCGAAGCGGCCCTTGATGCAGAGGTTGCCGTGGGTCACCGGGTCGTCGGGCGGCGAGGTGACCTTCACGATCTCATTGTCCTGCACATGGAGTGTGAGACGGCAGCCCACACCACAGTAGGCGCAGGTGGTGGTCGTCCCGGTCTGCGCGCTCTCGTCCCACGTACCCGCCGCCCGCATGTCGAACTCCGACCTGAAGGACAGCGCCCCGGTCGGGCACACCTCCACGCAGTTCCCGCAGTACACACAGGCCGACTCGGGGAGCGGGGCGTCCTGCTCGACGGCGACCCGGGCGGCGAAACCGCGGCCGACGACGGAGGTGGCGAAGGTGTGCCGCCCCCGGCCGCCGCAGGCGTCCACGCACCGGTAGCAGAGGACGCACTTGTCGTGGTCGCGCACATACAGGTCGTTGTCGACCCTCGGCCCCTCGTCGAGGCGGGCCGCGTCCGGGCCGAAACGGTCCGGCTCGGCCCCGTACTCCTCGATCCATCCGGCGATCCTCGGGGTCGTCGACAGGTCGACACCGGACGCGAGCAGTTCGAGGACGACCTTGCGGCTGTGCCGGGCGCGGTCGGTGTCCGTCCGGACCTCCATGCCGGGCCGGGCCTCGCGGGAACAGGCGGCCACCAGGGTGCTCGCGCCCGCCACCTCGACGACACAGAGCCGGCAGGTGCCCTTCGGGGTCTCCGGGGTTTCCAGGGCCTCCGGGATGCGGGTGTCGCCGTGGCAGAGGGTCGGGATGTCCTTTCCGGCCGTGCGGCAGGCGTCCAGGATCGTCGAGCCCTCCGTCGCGCGCACGGGCTTCCCGTCGAGGGTGAACTCCAGCAGGCGGCGCGGGATCCCCAGCGGTGTCACGGTCACGCGTACACCCCCAGCCGGTCGACGGCGGATTCCACGGCGTTCCACGCGTTCTGTCCGAGACCGCAGAGGGAGGCGTCGCGCATGGTGCGGCCGACGTCTCTGAGCAGGGGGATGTCGGCGGCCGCATTCGGGTGCTCCATGAGCCGCTGCAGCGCCTCCTCCTGGCGTACGGTCCCGATCCGGCAGGGCACGCACAGCCCGCAGGACTCCTCGCGGAAGAACTGGGCGATCCGCAGGAGGAGGCGGGGGAGCGGGACGGTGTCGTCGAAGGCCGTCACGGCGCCTTCGTGGGTGAGGGGGAGGTGGAGGTCCGGTTCGTCGGGGCGTACGAAGCGGCCGGCGGCGCCGCCGAGCAGCACCGCGCTCAGGTTCTTGCGGAGGCCGGCCTTCTTGAGCAGGTCGCCGAGTGTCACCCCGGACGGGAACTCGTAGAGCCCCGGCCGGTCCACGCTCCCCGACACGCAGAAGAGCCCGGTCCCGGCGGGCCTCCCCGTGGTCAGGAGCGGCAGCACGTCGAGGAGCGTCTCGACGTCGTTCACCACCGTCGGCCTGCCGAACAGGCCCTTCTCCGCAGGGAAGGGCGGCCCGGAGCGCGGTTCGCCCCTCCGGCCCTCGATCGAGTTGAGCAGGGCGGTCTCCTCACCGCACACGTAAGCGCCCGCGCCGCGCCGGATCTCGATGTCGAAGGCGTGTCCCCGGCCCAGCACGTCGTCGCCGAGCAGGCCACGCGCGCGTGCCCGCTCGACGGCGTGCCGGACGCGGCTCAGCGCCCTCGGGTACTCGCCGCGGACATAGAGGTACCCCTGGTGCGCGCCGATCGCGTACCCGGCGATCGTCATCGCCTCCACCAGCGCGTACGGGTCGCCCTCCAGGAGCACGCGGTCCTTGAAGGCGCCCGGCCCGGAGTCGCCCGCGGCGCAGACCAGGTAGTGCGGACGGTCTGGCCGGGACGCCGCGGCCGGCCACGTGCAGCCGGTGGGGAAGGCGGCGCCACCGCGCCCGACCAGGCCCGAGTCGACGACCTCACGGATCACCCCGGCGGGACCGAGCGCGAAGGCCCGGCGCAGCGCGGTGTAACCGCCGTGGGCGCGGTAGTCGTCGAGGGAGGCCGGGTCTACCACTCCGATACGGCCGAGCAGGGTGAGCTGCGACCGGCCGGCCTGCGGTACGGACGCCGGCGGTACGGACGCCGGCGGTACGGCTGCCTGCGGTTCGGCTGACTGCGGTACGGCCGATTCCGCCGGGGGCTCCTCGGGGGCCGAGTCGGGAGAGTTCGCGGCGAGGAGGGCCGCGGGGGTGGTCGCCGGTGCGGAGACGGCCGTACGGACCGGGTCGCCCGCTCTGATGGCGAGGGCGGCGGGGGCGCGTTCGCAGAGGCCTAGGCAGGGGGCCCTGAGGTGGTCGGTGGCGAGCGGGCCGTACTCCTTCTCGTCGCCGGGCGCGCGGCCGGACGCTCCGGCGCGGCCGCGACGGCGGGCGCCTGGACCGGGGCCGGGTCCGTCTCTACCTCGGGTGTCTCGGGC